>JAJAZF010000578.1 GCA_026785875.1 Chamaesiphon sp.
ACAAAATTTTGGACGTGATGCCAGACTCGATCGAGTAAGATCGGATCGTTGCTATCGAACCACTCAATTTCTGGAATAGCTTTAAACCAAGTGCGTTGACGCTTGGCAAATTGACGAGTGAATAAGGTCGTCAGATCGATCGCTGCTGCTAAACTAATCTCACCCTGAATATACTGACGCATTTGAGCATATCCGAGCGTCTTGAGTAGTGGCAAATCCCATCCATATTTAGCACCTAAATATCTCACCTCATCCTCCCAACCCAATTCAATCATCTGCTGGGCGCGTTGTTCGATGCGGAGGGCGAGGAGATCTAGATTTTCACAATCCAAACCGATCTGAAGAATTGGATAGCTCGGTGGGTATTCTCCCTGCTGACTAGAAATCGTCCGTCCCGTGACATAATACACCTCCAACGCCCGAATCGTGCGCGTCGGATCGTTGGGATGAATTTTAGTGGCGGCTTGACGATCGACTTGTTGCAAAATCTGGTAGCATTGCACCTGACCGAGATTGGTTAATTGCGATCGCAAATCCTCATCTGCTGCGACTCTGGGCATTTTCATCCCCTTCACCACTGACTTAATATATAGTCCCGTACCGCCAACCAATAACGGTACCTGTCCCTGCTGTTGTAGTCGATCGATTAGTGCCTGTGCCTCTGCTTGGTATTGGGCAACCGTCACAGTATAATTAGGATCGGATGTACTAACAAAGTGGTGTTGTACCAGAGCCAGCTCCGCGCTAGATACCGTCGCCGTTGCAATATCAAAATCTCGATAGATCTGGCGCGAGTCTGCACTGATAATTTCAGCATTGAGCCGTTGCGCGATTGAGATCGCCAGTCCTGATTTTCCCGTCGCCGTCGCACCACAAATAACAATCAACATCAATCCACACCTATCCTAGTCAATCTGCGCTCTACTTTCCCTCCGCACCCTCTGCGTTACCTAGATCTTACTCCAGAAAATATTCTCAGAACTATCTAGATTCGTTCACAAGCTATCTGTGTTATAATTTTGGAGTAATTTATCATCGTTACAGCCAAAGGCGGCTTTTAACCCATTATTGGAGCATCGTTTATGACCAGTGATTATGATGACGGCAACATTCGGGTTCTAGAAGGACTAGAAGCCGTCCGCGTCCGACCAGGGATGTATATTGGCAACACTTCAGCGACTGGACTCCATCATTTAGTATATGAGGTTGCGGACAACTCGATCGATGAAGCATTAGCTGGTCATTGCAAAAATATTGATATTTCGATCAATGCGAATGGTTCGATTACCGTCATCGATGATGGACGGGGGATTCCGGCGGGGATCAATCCGCAGACGGGTAAATCAACTATTGAGACAGTCTTAACAGTTCTCCATGCTGGGGGTAAATTTGGGGATGGTGGTTATACCGTTTCTGGTGGTTTGCATGGAGTCGGGATTTCGGTTGTCAACGCGCTCTCCGCTCATGTCGAAGTTAAGGTATGGCGGAATCAGAAAATTCATACCCAACGTTTTGAGAAGGGGATTGCGGTATCAGGACTAGAAATCGTTCCTAGTCCCGAAGATCGGACTGGTACGACGGTGACGTTTTTACCAGACACCGAGATTTTCAAAGAAGGGATTGTCTTCGATTTTGATACTTTAGCCGTTAGGTTCAAACAGTTAGCTTATCTTAACGCAGGGCTACGGATTAGTTTTAGTGATTATCGGTTAGAACTATTAGAAAGTGACCAGCCCAAGGTTGAGAATTATTTTTATGAAGGCGGGATTAAGGAATATATTGCTTACCTGAATGTCGATAAGCAACCCCTTCACGAAGAAGTTATCTACATCCAAAGTGAGAAGAATAAAGTTCAGGTAGAAGTCGCGCTGCAATGGTGTGTTGATGCCTACACCGATAATATCTTAGGGTTTGCAAATAATATTCAAACCAAGGAAGGGGGAACGCATTTGGACGGGTTAAAAGTTGTTTTAACTCGGACGATGAATGCGATCGGTCGCAAACGGAATAAACTTAAAGAAGGAGATTCTAACCTCGGTGGTGAGAATATTCGGGAAGGTTTAACCGCGATTGTCTCTGTGAAGGTACCCAATCCTGAATTTGAAGGACAAACTAAGACTAAGCTCGGAAATAGTGAAGTTCGCGGTATTGTAGACTCGATCGTTTCGGAAGCTTTGACTGAGTATTTAGAGTTTCGCCCAAATATTGCCGATGCAATTTTAGAGAAAGCACTTCAAGCTTTTAATGCAGCAGAAGCAGCCCGCAGAGCGCGGGAATTAGTTCGGCGGAAGTCAGTATTAGAATCATCTACTTTACCTGGTAAATTAGCAGATTGTAGTTCCAAAGATCCAAGCGAATCAGAGATTTTTATCGTTGAAGGCGATTCGGCGGGTGGCTGTTTTCATGGCGATACGCTCGTATCCTTGGCAGATGGACGCAATCTCAGTTTCAAGGATATCGTCAGCGAACAGCAAGCTGGCAAAGAGCATTTCTGCTATACCATTCGTCAGAATGGTACTGTTGGGATCGAACGCATCTTGCACCCTCGAATTACCAAACATCAGGCGCAAGTTGTCAAGGTAACTTTGGATAATGGCGAGCAAATAATTTGCACTCCAGATCATCGGTTCATGTTGCGAGATGGTAGTTATAAACCAGCCACCGAGCTGACATCTGCCGACTCATTGATGCCTTTATATCGTAAACTTTCTGATAAAAAAGAGCCAAATATTACCATTGATGGGTATGAAATGGTCTGGAATCCTAAATCGGATTCTTGGTTGTTTACGCATATGTTGTCCGACTGGTACAACTGTTGGCAAGGCGTTTATCAAAAAACTGATGGCAGTCATCGCCATCATCTTGACTTCAATAAGCTCAATAATAATCCTACCAATCTGCAACGGATGAGTCCTGAAGAACATCTTCAGATTCATCAACAGCATCTTACCAAAACACTCCATCGTCCTGATGTCATCGAAAAATGTCGTCAAGTTCGTCAGAGCGTAGAATTTCGGCAAGCGATGAGCGAACGGATGACTCAACCAGCAACTCGTCAAATGTTGTCGGAGCAAGCCATCGCTCAATGGCAAAACTCCGAATACAAAGCAGATATGGGTACTAAGTGGCAGAATTTCTACGCTCTTACCCCTCAATATCGCCAAGAAAATGCGGCTCGTCTCAATCTCGCTCAACAAAACTATTGGCAAGACGAATCCAATCGTCAAAAACAATCCGAGCGTACCAGTAGCTACTTTATCGAACATCCCGAAGTTCGCTTGAAAATGTCAATTCAGGCGCAGCAACAGTGGGAAGATCCGCAATTGCTAAATTGGAGAAAGCAGAAAACTCAACAGCAATGGACACCAGAATTTCGAGCAAGCCGAAAAGCTGCATTGCATCAAACTTACTACCAAAAAACACTCAAAGTCCTCAAGGATATAGAGCAATCTCATGGTTTGGTTGACTTAAATGCTTATTACAAATATCGTGTGGAAACTCGCGATAAATCCCTGCTAAAATTTGAAACATTTTGCGATCGCTATTTTGATGGTTCGACAGAGCGAGCATTAGAAGCGGTAAATCAGTACAATCATCGGGTTGTCTCAGTAGAACCAATGTCCGAATGTTTTGATGTATATGACATTGAAGTACCACATACTCATAACTTTGCTTTAGCTAGCGGTGTATTTGTTCATAATAGTGCCAAGCAAGGACGGGACAGACGTTTCCAGGCGATCTTACCACTACGTGGTAAAATCTTGAACATCGAAAAAACCGATGATTCAAAGATTTATAAAAATACTGAAATTCAGGCTCTAATTACTGCATTAGGTTTGGGTGTAAGGGGTGAAGAATTTAATGCTAAACAACTCCGCTATCACCGGATTTGTTTAATGACTGATGCTGACGTTGATGGTGCCCACATTCGGACGCTATTACTCACATTCTTCTATCGTTACCAACGGGCATTGATTGAGGAAGGCTACATCTATATTGCTTGTCCACCACTGTACAAATTGGAACGCGGACGCAATCACTATTACTGCTATAGCGAACGCGAATTGCAACGGAAGATTGCTGAATTCCCATCCAATGCTAACTACACAATTCAGCGGTTCAAAGGATTGGGAGAAATGATGCCCAAGCAGTTGTGGGAAACTACAATGGATCGGGAAACTCGCACACTCAAACGGGTTGAGATTCAAGATGCAGCAGAAGCCGATCGG
>JAJAZF010000579.1 GCA_026785875.1 Chamaesiphon sp.
GTTTTGAGCACCACCGCCAGCAGTATAGACAGCAGTTAATGGTGTCGCTCCCAGTTCAGCTAATAGTTGATAGCCGCGAGCTTCAATCTTGGCGATTCCGGTGAGTAAACCAGCTAAAAAATCGATCGAACTATCTGGGCGGGGAGTAAGTCGAGGTCTTAAATTCGGGTCGTTAATCGGA
This sequence comes from Chamaesiphon sp., assembly GCA_026785875.1. Taxonomy (GTDB): domain Bacteria; phylum Cyanobacteriota; class Cyanobacteriia; order Cyanobacteriales; family Chamaesiphonaceae; genus Chamaesiphon. The sequence goes on from JAJAZF010000579.1 coordinate 182, forward strand.
AACCGATCGCCTGGAGCCAATAAGGGATAATAATCGAGATCGCTGGGTAGATTAAGATTAATTTCTTGGCTCAATTTGACCAATTCGGCATCGCTGAAAAAATGTCGGAGTACTGCACCTCCAGTATTTGAAGCCCCGCCCACTAACCAAAGATCGCCCAATCGGTGACTGTAAATCCCATATTTGACATCATCAACCCGTGTGTAACTGAGCAGCTTGATTACCAGTGTTGAACCCAGAGATGTCACTGCTTGACCTGGAGTCTCCACGCCACTCGCCAGGAAAGCCGCAATGCTGTCAGTAGTACCAGCACACACCACACACTCAGCCGCTAAACCTAATTCCTGGGCGACTGACGGTAAAACTATGCCAATCGGTGTACCTGGTTTGACAACTTGGGGCAATAACGGTCGATAAGGGTGTCTTTCGAGCCAATCTGGGTAACAGAGAAATTCGACATCGTAGCCTAGTTTCAGGGCATTGTGATAGTCGCTGATACCCAATTTGCCATGTAGATGATAAGCCAGCCAATCTGCTTGGTGAAGAAAATAAATCGAATCTGTCCCAACGAAATCAGCTTGACTTGCCAACCAGAATAATTTCGCCAAACTAGATGTAGCACTAATCGCTGGATGTCCGGCTGGGACAATCGCTCTCAACCGATCTAAGACTGTTTTGCCTCGATCGTCGTCATATAGAATTGGTGTGCCAATGATGCGCCCTTGGGAGTCACACAACAATACTGTCGAAGAAGTACCATCGATCGCAATCCGAGTTACCCGTGCTTTAACTGCAATTGGGATTGCCTGAATCAGTGCAAATAGAGTTTCCCACCATTTGCCATCGCATAACCCTCTAGTTCCCCACCACAGGACATTACGATCGGTATCGATCGCGACTAATCTTGCTCCAGATGTGCCAAAATCTATGCCGATGGAGACTGTCATCTTGTTATTTTGTATCCAGAGTTACATGTTTGGCTGGTCTAACAATGATACAAAATGTCAAGTTCGTGCAGCTAAAAATAGTATATAAACATACATTCAGGAGTGACTAAAATTGAAAAAGATCGTCGCAATCATTCGCCCTTTCAAGCTAGATGAAGTCAAAATCGCGCTCGTCAACGCAGGTATCGTTGGGATGACGGTATCTGAAGTGAGGGGATTTGGCAGACAAAAGGGACAAACAGAACGCTATCGTGGCTCGGAGTACACTGTCGAGTTTCTCCAAAAACTCAAAGTCGAAGTTGTGGTAGAAGATGGTCAAGTTGACATGGTAGTAGACAAGATCATTGCTGCTGCTCGTACTGGTGAAATCGGCGATGGCAAAATTTTCGTCAGCCCTGTCGAACAAATCGTGCGGATTCGGACTGGTGAAAAAAATATTGAGGCTGTTTAATCCCCACGCCCGATTTAATCTACTTGTCTAAAAGTTCAGCCGAGGGCAACCCTCGGCTTTTTGGTATCATGGTTTGAAGATTGGCTCATTCACCTTCAATACTTCTCGGTTAAGAATTGCTGACGATTGAAATCTCAGCTAGTGATGCTAAGTCCGCGTAGGCTGACTAACTAGTTTTTAGCTTAAACGAGAAGTATTGCCTTCACCCCTACCACCAAATGTTTGCCACTAACGCTCCTACTCAGTCGATCGACCCCAACAAGATTCGACCCGAAATCCAAGCCTTGCAGCCGCAGCTAGTCGCCTTCAGACGGCAGATTCATCAACACCCCGAACTCGGCTTTAAAGAACGAATCACCGCCGCCGCGATCGCCGCAAAACTCACAGAATGGAAGATTCCCCATCAGATCGGGATTGCCCAAACTGGAATCGTAGCAATGATTCAGGGGCGCAAGACTAGTTTTCGGCTCAAGACGCTAGCGATTCGGGCGGATATGGACGCTTTACCGATTCAAGAAGCTAATGATGTGCCCTATAAGTCTCAACATGATGGCGTGATGCACGCTTGCGGACATGACGGACATGTGGCGATCGCCCTCATGACAGCTTACTATCTGTCTCAGCATCAAAATGACTTTGCAGGTATGGTCAAAATCATCTTCCAGCCCGCTGAGGAAGGCCCAGGCGGTGCCAAACCGATGATTGAGGCGGGAGTACTCAAAAATCCTGATGTCAATGCCATCATCGGGCTACATCTGTGGAATAACTTACCATTAGGGACGATCGGGCTGCGGAGTGGGGCACTAATGGCAGCGGTGGAGCTATTTAGTCTTACCATCCAAGGTAAGGGTGGACATGGTGCGATGCCTCACCAAACGGTGGACTCGATCGTCTTGGGTAGTCAGATTGTCACTACGCTGCAAACGATCGTCTCGCGCAGTGTCAATCCGATCGAGTCTGCGGTAGTCACGGTTGGAGAATTCCATGCTGGTACTGCCAAAAATGTCATTGCAGATACAGCCACTCTATCAGGGACAGTCAGGTATTTTAATCCCGATCTAGCTGACTTTTTTCAGCAACGGATTGAAGCGATCGTCTCAGGCATTTGTGCCAGTCATGGGGCAACTTATAAGTTAGATTATGTCAAACTTTACCCACCCACAATCAACGACCCAAAAATCACCGATCTAGTCAGAGCGGTGGCGACAGATTTAGTCGAGACACCACTAGGTATCGTCCCTGAATGTCAAACTATGGGCGGAGAAGATATGTCCTTCTTCCTGCAACAAGTACCTGGTTGCTACTTCTTTCTCGGTTCGGCAAACCCAGAGCGATCTTTAGCCTATCCTCACCATCATCCTCGATTTGACTTTGATGAAACGGCTCTCTCCACAGGTGTCGAAATGTTTGTCCGCTGTGTCGAAAAATACTGTAATTAAGGCTAGGCGGGAATGCGAACATCTATTCATGTTCGCCATTCCTATGCTCTGTTTGAGGCTCTGTCACTCACTTGGCGGATCGCTGTATCCCACATCGCCATCACTGGCTCTACCCCAAATCTGTCGATTATTCTAGGTGCATAATGGGAGAAAGAGCTTTAGACAACAATTTGAAGATATTATTAACATTAATAATATCTTCAAAGCCGACACGGTGCGTTTCCTACTTTACGGCTGTTTTCAATGCGGAACGATGTTTTGAGCAGATCGTTCCGCTACCCATCACTACTAACGATCGCCAGTTGTAATCATACCCAGCTAAACAGATAAAATAATCATGAGCGCACACACTGGTCAAATTCTCGATGGTAAAGCTTTGGCTCAAAAGATGCAGGATGCTTTGCAACAACAAATTGCTAAATTACAGACTAAAATCACTCGTCCGCCTGGATTAGCAGTGTTGATGATCGGGGATAATCCGGCTAGTGCGGCTTATGTCGGCGGTAAAGAAAAAGCCTGTGCTAAGGTCGGAATTAGGTCTTTTGGACAGCACTTCCCCACTGATGTGAGTCAGGAAAAACTGACCGCGATCGTTCACGAGTTAAATGCTGACGATCGCGTAGATGGGATTTTAGTTCAATTACCGCTACCAGATAATTTAGATGCTGTTGCTCTCCTGCACGAGATCGCCCCTCACAAGGATGTAGATGGACTCCATGCCCTCAATTTGGGTCGTTTGGTGAGGGGAGAGCCTGGATTGCAAAGTTGCACTCCAGGGGGCGTTATGCGCCTACTAGCTGAATATCAATTAGATGCTCGAGGTAAACATGCAGTGGTTGTCGGTCGGAGTATTTTGGTAGGTAAACCGCTGGCGTTGATGCTATTAGCTGCTGATGCGACAGTGACGATCGCCCATTCCCGCACACCCGATCTCGCTGCTGTATGTCGATCGGCTGATATCCTGGTGGCTGCTGTAGGTAGAACACAGATGATCACTACCGAAATGGTCAAGCCTGGTGCGGTAGTTATCGATGTCGGGATCAATCGGCTGACAGATCCGACGACTGGTAAATCCCGACTCGTTGGCGATGTGGATTTCGATCGAGTCAAAGATGTGGCAAGTTGGATTACCCCCGTTCCTGGCGGTGTCGGTGCCATGACGGTGACGATGTTATTAGAAAATACGGTCTGGAGCTATGCCAATTCTCACGGATTAGAGTTAGCAGTGGCGTAGTCTAGCAACTATAGCAATCCTATTTGAGTTCTTGAAAAAAATCGATCTGTAGGGGCAGTGCTGTCTTGTCGTTTTTTTATTCTGGGGTTCCCCCAGAATAAAAACGCCGCTTCATGCCTGCCCTCTAGGGACTCAGCTTCTCATTTAGGATTGCTATATAAAGCTAATTAAGTAGCTAGGCGCAATTAAATATAAAACGATCGAGTGCATATTCGCCTGCGACACTTCGGGATTCCATGCCCGCCATCACAGCCTTGGCTAAATCATACTCATTGTCAAACATCTGCCCAGAAATTTGATGGCTTTTAA
>JAJAZF010000580.1 GCA_026785875.1 Chamaesiphon sp.
GCTGAGAATGGCTGGCAAACTCTCAAGGATGCGCTGACGCTAGATTGGCAAAGGGTAAATCTGATATTTGAGTCAAATTCGAGCGATTTAGATCCAAATGCAATCGCCCAATTTCAGACAGCGATGGATGATGATTTTAATACGGCGGCTGGATTGGCGGTGTTATTTGAGTTAGCTAAATCTCTCAAGCGAGAGTTTAATTTGCGTTGTTATGAGTGCTTGCAGGAATTATCAGAGCTTCAATTGCAACAGAAATCGCAAACCTTAATTCAACTAGCCCAGGTATTCGGCTTGGAGGTTCAAGCGCAGTCTCTGACTAAATTAGAGGTAGATCCGGTGTGGATCGAATCAATGTTGCAACAACGACAACAAGCACGTCAAGAAAAACGCTATCAGGAGAGCGATCGAATCCGCGATGAACTGCTTGCCGTTGGAATTATACCGATCGATCGACCCGATGGACAAACAAGGTGGGAAAGATCGTGAATACAAAAAAAGAGATGACAGAAGAAGACATCACAGAACAACCCATTTTGGAGTTGAGTGCGACAACCCAATTATCGGACTATGTGAGTGCGATCGCGTGGTCGCCGACTGGTAATACTTTAGCCGCTGCTTGCTCTAATGGCGAAGTTCACTTACTCAAGAGTTTTGTGGGGATAGTCTTGTGTCCGCCGACAGGTAATTCAATTGATGCTTTAGCCTTCTCATTTGATGGTAAATGGCTGGCAGCAGGGGGACTAGATGGCAATATTACCTTATGGCGGATCGATCTAGATGTCCCCGAACTTGGCGATACGCTGGAATCTGGCTCTTGGGTCGATCGATTAGTCTGGAGTCCAACCTGCAATCATCTGGCATTTAATCTGGGCAAAGCCGTCCAAATTTGGGATGCAGAGCGGGCTGAAGTAGTCGCAATTTTACCAGGGGCTGCGAGTCCCCAGGATGTGCGCTGGTCGCCTGATGGCAACCATTTAGCTGTAGCAACCAAGAATGATATCCACATTTGGAATAGCCACAACTGGGACGTTGGCGTTGGCGGAGCCTCTGCCTCAGCAGAAGCCTCTGTGAAAGAGACTCGCCTGTATCAGTGGGAATTAAACTCACCCGCAAATTCGATGTGTTGGTCGCCAGATGGTGCTTATCTGGCTTGTGCTATTTACGATCGCAGCGTTGGCGTATTGGACTGGTCGAAAGTCAAATACCTGGAGCAAGAATCAGTTGACGAAAGCGATATGCCCACTCGGATGAGTGGATTTCCTGGCAAAGTCAACAAATTAGCCTGGGCGGATCTGCCCCCCGATACCAATTTTCCGCCGTTTCTAGCCGCCTCTACCCGCGAGATAGTGACAATCTGGGTAAAAACTCCCTTGGATTGGGAAAGTTGGGTATTAGAACTCAGTAGTGGCAATGTCATTGATGTGGCATTTCAGCCCAAAAGTGGGGTGTTGGCATCCCTGGCGGAAGATGGCTGGATCGTCCTCTGGCAAGCGGCTGTGGAGGCAGTGCAGGTACTTGACGGGGCGGAGGAGGGGTTTTGTTGTTTAGGGTGGCATCCCACGGGGTGTCGGCTAGCAGCGGGGGGACGGCGGGGTGAGTTATTTGTCTGGTCGGTGTGTGCTTGATTTATTAGCTTCCACCCCCTCACTCATCGGAGAAATTAGACCGCTTAACCGCAGTTTTTCACTTGTGCTAAATCTAAAACCATTTCATCGATCGCGTTAGTCATCACCTTCCCCGATAATCCCGACTGGTTGACCATGATGCTAAATACCATTTTGCCATAATTGGGATTGTCTAGGTAGCCAGAGAGTGTTCTTACCCCCTTCAGGGTTCCGGTTTTGGCATGGACTCGACCTTGGAGAAAGGGATCTGTGAGGCGATTGCTTAATGTGCCATTTAGCCCCGCGATCGAGAGCGAATCGTAGAAAATAAAATTTTCAGGGGTGCTTGACATTCCCCTAAGCAAATTAACAAAGGTCATCGCTTCTGCCCGATTGCTGCGGGATAAACCCGAACCATCTACCTGTTTATAGGTGTCTGGATTGACTCCCAAGGGAGCGATCGCCGTTTTGATGGCTTGGACTCCACCCATCTGGCTCAGGAGTCGATTCGCTTGTCGGTTATTACTATCGCGGTTGACCAAACTAATCGCTCTGAGCCATTCTTCCAGATCGATCGGTTGTAGTTTGGGAACATTTTGCACCGCTGCGGCGGTAGTCAGGAGTTTGATATTGGATGCGGGGATGAGGGGTTGTTCCGCATTATGCTGATACAGTGTTTGTCCGGTAGCGAGGGATTGTACCAGTACGCCCCACTTCCCTTTCGCAAAGGTGGGCGCGTTGACGATCGGATCTAGGACTGAACTGAGATTACTAGGACAAATATTAGAACTGCTAACGAGCGAGGTTTGCCTTCCCTGCGGTGGTGGTGGATTTAGGGCTGATGCCGCTCGATTCTCTTGCTGCTGAGGCAGAGGCTTCGCCAACAGAGAGGCTTCGCCAACGAGCGTAAACGAACTAGCCACGATCGTCATAGCTACAATGGCTGAGATCGATCGGTAAAAATAATATTTAATCTTTTGATTGAGGCGCATTAAGGGGTCTTAGCGTTACTAATTAGAGCAATTTTGAAGAATAGCTTCCTTATTTAAAGAAATATGAACCTATCTTACAAGGTATTGAAACATCAGCCAAGACTATATCATAAAAATGATAATCATTCTCAAGCTTAAATTATGCCTCGATTTCGGGCATGGGTTTGGGCAGCTTGACTTAAATGCGATCGCGCGTAAAACATCTCCCGCGATTAGTTTTCGGCGAGAACACTTCGAATTGTTGGACTCGATCGAGGGCGCATTATCGAGCAGGGTAAGCGTCAAGAATTACTCACCTTTGAGATTCAATTGGCGATTTAGCCGAAGCCCTTTTTAGCTCCATAACGAACCGTTTTAAACTCCAACTTATTACTCCCTGGATAGTAAAGAGTATAGCTAGCTTTTCCTTCAATTCGTCCAACCGAACCTACACCGATAATTCGACGTGGGCTTAATACTGTTGGAGTTGGTGAAGATAGATTATCTAATGTTTGAACTTGACTAGTCAGACTACCAGATTCAATTTTATATTCAAATGCCAAGCCCGATCGACCGCAAAATAATTGATTTGCCTCCATCCGCGATAACCTGTCTAACATCTGAATCGGATCGGTAGTTGGTGTCAATTCATCACTGACATCGATCGAGCTACCATGAATCAAAAAACAGTCCAATTCAGCAAACCCAAACTCTAAAGATCGCACCCATTCTAGAGTGGTTGAATCGATCGCATCCCACAACGTTTTCGTCATGTCAATCCCATATCGATCGATTAGTTGTGTCGGCTCTCCCGTCCGCCCCAAAGCACGAAGAATCAAAATTTGCTCCTCCCACCAGCCCTGACAAACTAGTGGGGTTGGCTCCCCATTACGTGGCTGCTGAATTCTCTTTACTAGCCGATTACTCTCGGCTGTTGGGCCGATAATATCCCCTAATAAATAAAAGTTCTCCACCTCCTGGCGCGATTTTTTTAAATCTGCAACCACGGCTTCATATGCAGCCAAATTACCTTCAATTCCACTCGCGATCGCCCACATTTAATTGTACTTATTACTTATTACTTATTACTTATTACTTATTACTTACCCCTACCGTTCGCACACATGAGTCGGATCTTCAGCACGTTCGGCATATTCCAAACCCTGAGCCAATCGCCATGCAAAAATAGCTGGTAGCCCTTTGTCGATAATCGCCTGACAAGTGAGTTGATAATCATACTCCACCTCCCGCAACGTCGTCAGCTTGTCATCCGTATCATAAATTACATAAGTCGCATTCGGACGACCGTGACGCGGTTCACCCACAGAACCCGCATTGATAATCTGCTTCAGCGGTGCGGTAAACTGCTTGGTACTAGTTCCCTCCGGTTGTTGAACCTTAACCGCTAATTGTCCAGCATCTAGCGTCCGCACATAGGGAATGTGCGTATGTCCGCAAAACAGCACATCTGCACCCGTCGCCATCACCCGTTCTAATGCGGTGAAAGCATTAACTTCTGGCATTAAATACTCATGTTGATTGTGAGGGCTACCATGTACGAAGCAAAGATTCTCCTCGCGTAAGCTTAACGGCAACTGAGCCAAGTATTCTCGCACTTCAGGATGAATTTGGTCATTTGTCCATTCATGTGCTGCCTTGCCCCGTTTCTCCGCCAAAATTGATGGATAGCTACACTCGCAAGCATTCAAACCTTCGACGATATCCTCATCCCAACAACCTTGGACGGTGGGAATATCCATCGATCGAATCATTTCCACTACAGCATTTGGATGCGGGCCATAACCGACGAGATCGCCCAAGCAAAAGATCTTATCGGCTTTTTGCCGATCGATGTCCGACAACACCGCATTCAAGGCTTCATAGTTGCCATGAATACAAGACATCACTGCTATTTTCATACTAATACTTCCTCAGGTAATTCAGTTGATAATTGAGATCTAATTTGCTCTTGATAATAAGCCAGGGCGTTATCATCTAATCCGCAGTCTTGGAGGGTTTCCATAATTACTTGAGCTTGCAATTTATCCCCCACAACTTCCAGTCCACTAAAACGTGTCGGTCGCCCGTTTAATACTGGCGGTAATGGCAATTCAAAGTAAGTTACATCGGGATAACCCACTCCAAAGCTAAAATAGAACGCTCGACCATCAACGATCTCAAAAATCCCTTTAGCACGAGAGACACTTCCATAAGCTCCCTGAATTAATTCATCCCAAAACACATTTAGGCTAGCAGGATCTAAGACTTCTCCTGTCAGTCCCCAACGTGGAGATGCAGTTAAAGTAGCGTTCTTTTCAGTAACTTCACTAATCAATGTTTGAGTCGCCCAATCGTGATATTCACTGTCGATTAAACCTTTGGGCACGATCGCGATTCGTTGACAAGATTCGAGATCTACAGGCAATTGTAGGGAGGATAGATCGAGTTGGGGCGCAATCTCTACATATAGCGGTTGGATCTCGGCTAGCTGTGTCCAGGATGCGCCAGCAGAGATCGGTTTGACGTGGGGACAAGTCGCTGTAATGTAGGTGAGATCGATCGGGGTAGCATCTGCACCCAGGCAAATGTAAGCACTAGGCTCGGTGCTGGTAATGAGTTGTTGGTGAATCCAGGTAGTTTTGCCAGAACCACATGGCCCTGTCACTAAATAGATGGGGTGCCGATCCATGAACTGCGAAGATGAATGGAAACAGAACCACTATAACACAAAAAGCAGGAATGATAATCATTCTCGTTAAGTTAATCAAGCTTGCAAGTAATTATCATTAATTAGCAAATAATTTGACAAACTATGGTACTGTGTTGAGAGTAGATTCGGTTTCAATGGCAATCGCCAATTGAAAGTAATGGGGAAAGTTTGGTGCAAACCCAACGCTGTCCCGCAACTGTGTTTCGAGGTACCAACTCGATTAGTCAGAACACCCGCCGATTCGAGAAATCCCAACTTATATTCTGCGAGGCACAGAGGGGAAAAATATTATGAACGACAAACACACAATTTTCGTGTGCCAATCTTGCGCTGGTAATTGGCAAAATGGCAGAGAAGTAGGCAATAGCTGCGGTTATTTACTCCATCAAGAATTGACGGCTCAATTAGCTGCAAGCCAATTAAATGAAGACTTTGAGGTCAAAGCAGTTAAATGTATGGGCGCGTGCAATCGTCCCTGCGTTGTTGCTTTTGCTGCGGCTGGTAAATCCACTTATCTATTTGGAGATCTAGATCGCACTGCTCTAGCTGAAGTATCTCAGTCTATTTTGGAGTGTGCTAGTCTTTACTATCGCCAGCCAGACGGCGTGATGAAATGGTTGGAGCGTCCCGAACGGCTCAGAAAAAGCGTAATTGGGATTATTCCTAGCATTGAAATACCAGTAAGCATCTAAGCAAAATTCATCATTATTGTGCTGTCTAAATTTAGACAGTACTTGTCTTTGGTATGTCAGCCCAAGCTAATTACTAGAAGTTTCTCTTAACTTTTAGTGAGAACTTTTAGCAACTATTTTTTAGAGCCGATCGACTTTTGGTTTTGATGTTATTATTATGGGAATGATAATCGTTCTCATGTATTGTCCGATCTCGATCGACTTGCCAAACCACCGAAATTAACCCGTAATCCTTCCAGATAACCAGATTCATGCCCGCTAAAAATATTAATTATCTCCGTTCGATCGAAATCCTCCTCATCGCTGTACTACTAGGAGTAAGTTTGGATGCAAAGCAATCCAGTCTTGCCCAACAACCCCCGACACTACAACCAGAAGCAGCCCCAGCCAAAGTCGAAGATCTAGAAATCAATGTCTATGGCGATCGGTTATTGAGTAAACCGATTTATTCGCCCTTCCGCAAAGAAGGGACACTCAAAGATTCTACCCGTCCAGCTTACGTCATTAATCAGAACGAAATTAAAGCTCAAGGAGCTAGAACGGTGCGCGAAGCACTTCAATCATTACCAGGGATTTTGGGCGCGGGAACGGTGGGAACGGAAGTGAATGCTCTGAGCGGTCAATTTATTAGGGGTAGCAACGCATCGCAGGTGTTAATCTTATTAGATGGTCGCCCAATTAATAACTTGGGTTCGGGTGGATTCGATTTAGGTGAATTTTCAACGAGTGTCGTCGATCGCATTGAAGTCTTACCTGGCGGTGGTTCTACCCTCTATGGTTCGGATGCGATCGGCGGTATTATTAATATCGTGACTAGTCGCCCGACGAGCGATAAACTTTCATTTAGTACCCAAGCAGAAGTAGGTAATCTCGGGTATACCAAATTTGGTGTTAATGTCAGTAAAAGAGATGGAAATATTGGCTGGTTAATTGGTTACGATCGCATTCAGGCAAATAATAATTACGCATATTCGATTCCATCTGCCAACTTTTCAGGAACGCGCACGAATAATGATGCTACTTATAATAACCTGCGAGTACGAGCGGATGTCGATCTGAGCGATCGAACTAAATTAAATTTTACAGGTATATTACTCTCAAAAAACCAAGGAGTTCCTGGGGGAGTGCCAATTCCTAGCCCTCTAAACGGACAAGGATTTTTTAATACGCTCACAGATGCCAATCGGAAATATAACGACCAAGTTTTATTCGATGTAGGAGTAGAGCAAAAACTTGGTAATAGTAATGATTCTACCCTGACGGCGAGAGTTTATTACGATCTTTTGAGTACGCGCTTTGATAGTCGAACTGCCTTTGCGGAGGCACTATCGATTCAAAATGGACAAGTAATTAAAACCGTAACACCTCAAACTCAACGCCAATTTGATAGCAAACAAAAGTCTCTTGGGATTCAAACTCAGCACAACTGGCAAATTACACCCACCCAAAATATTGCTTACGGCTTTGACTATCGCAGTACAAATAATCGTAGTACTACTAATAACATTGCGAGTGGAACTCAGACAGTCGGTTATGATGGCACGATTACTCAGGGTGCATTATTCGCTCAGTACAATGTCGATCTAAATCCACAGGTACGAGCTACAGCAGGGTTACGTCAAGATTTTAGTAGTCTAGCCAATGGTGGCGCAACTTCTCCCGCGCTTGGCGTTAAATGGGATCTAAATCCGGCGACAACTCTTCGCGCCAATTATATTCGGAATTTTCGGACTCCGACTTTATCAAATCTATTTTCTACCAATCCTACATTTATTGGCAACCCTAATTTATTACCCGAAATTGGCAATAGTTTCGATGTCGGCGTAGACCAAAAATTGGGTAACTTTGGACTATTACGGTTGACGGCATTTCAGAACAATATTAGTAATGTGGTGGCATTTCAACGCGTCGCGCCGCCTGTAAATGGAATATCGGGAACTTGGACTAATATTGGCGAGGTGCAGACGCAAGGAATTGAAGCATCGTTAAATGCAAAATTAGCTACAAATCTCTATGGATTTGTTAACTACTCCCTTCCCAGTGTAGAATTAGACGTAAAGCAGAGAAACATTGATGAATCGAACGGAGCAGCTAAATGGCAAAAAGTTTGAAGAGCAAGAATGGCAAAAATTGTTTAACAAACATCAACAGGGATATATCAGAACA
>JAJAZF010000581.1 GCA_026785875.1 Chamaesiphon sp.
GATGTCTACAGGAGGTGCAGCGATGAAAGCGATGATGAAACAGATGGTAGCAGAAAGCAATGTAGGAACCATCAGTACACCGAACCAACCAACATAAATGCGGTTTTCGGTGGATGTGGTCCAGCTACAAAAGCGTTCCCATACATTTGCGCTTTCGCGACGTTGTAAGGTAGTGGTCATTTGTTTATGATTGCGATGAATTTTCAAGGTGCGGTGTTGATTGCTCAACTCCATGACTTCATATTAGACCATGTATTGAGGTTTGTAAAGCTTTTTCACAAACTTCTTTTAGATTCTCATCAAAATTCGCGATCTCTCACGATTTTTACATCAGTGCAGAGTCGCTAAAAGGTATTGAACGCAAATTTTTCAAGGGAATATGAATTCGGCTGGAAAATCTACACATTGGCGGCTCAACCAGGCGGCCAAGTCATCATCCGCTTGCCCAGCAGATGTAAATGCAGGTGAAATACTGTCTGACCGCCATCGGTTCCCGTATTAATCACGACTCGATAACCTTCATCTAGTCCTTCCTGAGTAGCCACTTGCTTAACTGTTAATAAAAGGTGACCTAATAAAGCGGCATCTGCTGCGGTGGCTTCGGCGATCGAGACGATCGGTTGTTTGGGGATAACTAGTATATGTACTGGTGCTTGGGGATGGACATCGCGGAAGGCAAGGGCAAGATCGTCTTCATATACAATGTCAGCAGGAATTTCCCTACGGATGATTTTGCTGAAAATGGTTTCGTTCATAAAATCTCAGAATTGGTGCGATGCTCTCAACCACAATAGTTACAGATTGAGTAACGATCGCACCATGACTAATAAAATTAGACAGCACTTTTTGGCGTTGGTTGTAGCAAACTGACCAAATGACCGTCAGGTGTACGGATAGCGGCAACTTTACCAAAAGAAGGTTCGCGAACACGACCTTCGAGACTTGCGCCCAGTTGCTCTAGGGTGGCGATCGCACTTTGAATATCATCAACGTGGAAGCTCAAAATCGGAGAGGAACCAGTTTCAGCATTTGATTCGGCTGCATGTAGCGCGATCGTCGTGCCATTGGCATCTAACTCAGCCCATCCAGGGCTAGACATTTTTACCGGAAGTCCCAAGCCTTCACTGTAGAACTTCAGTGATGTCGGGATATTTTTAACCATTAACATAATGTGCTTAAATTCAGTTGCCATGACTTTTCCTCGATTTTAAGTGGGTTTACGTTTAGTATAAATGCCCTTTGACCGACAGGGGCAGAGCGGGAATGGTCGCTGTGTTACATTCGACAAAGACATTCAACTTTGATAAATCGGCTCGGGTTGGTAACTCTGCATCACCCGATCGATCTTGTGCTTCACAGCATCGTAAGATCGATCCAGTTCGATCGAAAGGCTCATACCAGGAAGTAGTCTCTACAACCTGGGAATAAGCTCGCTCTAAATCGGTACACTATTATCAAGATTTGTATATATAAGTTTAGAAAGATTTAATGTTTGTATCTGAATACAAATAAATGTTAACTTTTTCATTGCAAATTGTGACGGATAACGCTGGGAAGTCTCACCCCTTTGGGATTTTCTGCTAAAACCAATAGAGCGACACCCAAACAAGCGATCCAAAAGCAGAGGCTACAACAAGTAAGAAATTACTTTCACTTACCTCCAAAAGTTACGGGATCGCACCCAAAAGTTCTTCTTTCCAAGTCCAACCACCAGATTTTATCCCGTAGGAGCCTTACCGCATGTTCACCAACGTCAAGTCCACCATTAGACATATCGCCCCCGAGAATATTCAGGGCAGACAGTTATTAAAGGTGGTCTATGTCGTCTTAGAGCCACAGTACCAGAGTGCCATCTCTGCTGCTGTGAATGCCATTAACGACCACAACCCAAAAGTAGCGATCGAAATTAGTGGCTATCTCCTAGAAGAACTCCGCGATCCTGACAACTATGCAGCACTGCAAGAGGATGTTTCTCGTGCCAATATCTTCATCGCTTCACTGATTTTTATTGAAGACTTGGCTGAGAAACTAGTTGCGGCGGTCGAACCCTATCGAGATAGTCTAGATGTAGCGGTGGTGTTCCCTTCGATGCCCGCAGTGATGCGTCTCAACAAGATGGGGAGTTTCTCCCTCGCTACTTTGGGTCAATCCAAGAGTGCGATCGGTGAGTTCATGAAGAAGCGCAAAGCCAAGGCTGGCGCGGGTAGCTTCCAAGATGGAATGCTCAAGTTATTAAATACGCTCCCGAACATTCTCAAGTATCTGCCGATCGAAAAAGCCCAAGATGCACGAAACTTTATGTTAAGTTTCCAGTATTGGCTCGGTGGTACGCCTGAGAACTTAGAAAACTTTTTGTTAATGTTGGCGGATCGGTATGTCCTCAAAGAAGACGATACCCTCAATTCCACTGCTTCAGCCGGAGAAATTAAATATCAAGATCCCGTTACTTTTCCTGACATTGGGATCTGGCATCCCCTCGCTCCGCAAATGTTCGAGGATGTCAAGGAATATCTAAATTGGCAAAGTAGTCGTCGGGATGTCTCGATTAAAGATCCTAACGCACCCTGTATCGGTCTAGTTTTACAACGCACCCACATCATCACAGGCGATGCAGCGCACTACGTCGCAGTCATCCAGGAACTAGAAGCAATGGGCGCGAAAGTCGTTCCCGTCTTTTCTGGTGGACTGGACTTCTCCAAGCCCTTGGAAGCCTTCTTTTTCGATCCGCTCGATAAAGATCGTACGATCGTCGATGCAGTCGTCTCCCTGACTGGATTTGCCCTCGTTGGCGGCCCAGCTCGTCAGGATCACCCCAAGGCGATCGATCTACTTAAACGGTTGAATCGTCCCTATATGGTGGCACTCCCCCTCGTCTTCCAAACTACTGAAGAGTGGGAAGAAAGCGATCTAGGGTTGCACCCGATTCAGGTTGCCTTACAAGTGGCTATTCCTGAGTTAGACGGTGCGATCGAGCCAATCATCCTTTCCGGTCGTGACGGCATGACTGGGCGGGCAATTGCGCTCCAGGATCGGATCGAAGCGATCGCCGGACGCGCCATGAAGTGGGCAAACCTGCGCCGC
>JAJAZF010000582.1 GCA_026785875.1 Chamaesiphon sp.
ATTTTGAGAGCATTGAACATAATCGATGCGTGAGAAAACTCGAAGCCTTCATAAGCATCGCGTAAGTCTGAATGTGCATCGATGTGTAAGATGCCAAAATCAGGATAACGCTGGGCTAATGCCTGCATGTAGCCCAATGGCACACTGTGATCGCCACCAATTACGCCGACTTTTTTCCCAGCCTGCATCGCTGTCTGAGTCCGATCGAATAACCAGCGATTTAGATCTTCACCAGCTTTATTTATATCTACTAATACGCCTGTCAAATCTGGTTCTGAATTCAGAGATTGTCCCTGTTCTAATCGATCGATAATTAAGGCTGCTTGCTGCCGATAATAGTTATTTTTCGCGATAAGATCTGGATCGATGGGGGGCATATATATCCCCCGCTTCCACCCATGCGGACGATCGAAATCATATAGATCCAACTGTGGGGAAGCGTCAAGGATCTGTTGTGGTGCTGAGGCTGTACCAGGACGATAAGAAACGGTTACTTCCCACGGTACACCAAAGATAATTATCTGTGCCGAATCGTAATCAAATGGCAATCCAAATAAATTGCCATTGACTTTACCGACATCACTAGGATTGTAATTGTCGAGGTGATTTATCGAGCGATCGTTAGACATGGACAATCTCTATTTCTGTATGAATTTAAGGCTCGATCGTCCAAAATTCAGATTACTGGTGTTGATTTACCACTGACGATCGCTACTTCTCAATTATATTCGACATCCGAAAAGTAACGCAGCCACTCGATCGAGAGATTTCCGCCGATATATTACCGTAGGATCTCTCATGTCTAAATATGATTCTCGTTACTACAGACTCAGACAACACATCATCAACTAAGTAGCTCAACGCAAATATTTGTTAGATCTAAACTATCTCAAACCTACGTGGTGGGAACTGCCCACCCTACTCAACTGTTAACTGTTAACGCTATGCCTACGGTAGGCTAACGCCAACGGCTTCGCTCAGTACAAGCTGTCAACTGTCAACTGTCAACTATCAACTATCAACTATCAACTGTTTAACTCACATGTGCCATTATCCGTAGTTGGCGGAGAGAGCGGATACAAGCAGGGCAATCACAACCGAATACAGCGATGGCACCATCACTTTCTTCGTCGCTAAAGTTGACAAAAGCGTCAGGGTTTCTAGCTTCTGCTTGGGCTTTGGCAATAAGTGTCGATTTGGGTGTATTGCTGCTAGCTAATTGAGAAGATTTTACACAAACAAGTCGGGCGTGAGCATTGACGCAGAATTTATCCTGCATCCCAGACTTCCCGCTTTCAGCTAACGCAGGTTGGGCGTTTGTGACTATGGGTAAGATGATACTAAGGACAGTAGGTGCCGATAGAAATAGAAGTAAAAATCTTTTCATAAATTAATTAATCTCAAAATTTAAAGTTACATGAATTTGAACACTAACCGATCGATGTAAGTCTCGTCAACTGCACTCTTCGGTAATAGATCTGCATATTATAGCAATCCTATTTGAGTCGATCGCCGTAACGTTAACACGTAAGGGCGGTGCTGTCTTGTCGTTTTTTTATTCTGGGGTTCCCCCAGAATAAAAACGCCGCTTCATGCCCGCCCTCTAGGGGTTAAGACTCTCATTTAGGATCTCTATAGATCCAGAATTTAGCTCAGATCTAGATGCTGATGGGTAAAGCTTCTACCAGTTGACTCAACTCATTCTACTTAATGTTCCCAGTAAGTGGATACGATAATCTAATCAAAAATTTAGCCACCAAATGACTTAAACCGCTGCCATTGACTCGGTGGTGGTGTCAAAAACTCATACGCACCCGCCGCTGTAGCAGTTGCCGTCAGTACGATATCAAATGATAACGACACCCGTAATTCCTCTGTCTCATTCATCGTTACGGCATGACGTTGTTTGGCGGGAAACATTAATAGTCTCCCTTCTACAGGTACATAGGCAGTTTGAAGCTGATTGAGATAGTTATCATCAGCAATAATATCTGTATTTTCACTGCCTAAACCTGGGCTAACTTCATTTACTCGTGCATCATCAAAGAATACTAGTCTTCCAGGGTCATAGGTACCCTCGGCTGGTACTTTGATATAGTAAACAGCACTGATATGTGCCGTATTGTGACAATGAGAACCGATTTCTTGTTCTGTCCGTGAGACGATCGGCCATGCCCGTTGAATGTAGAGATCCACTTTAGTCAGATCTACACCAAGCTCTAATAAATAGATCGCTGTATGCCGCTCTACTTGCTCTACAATCCACGCAAAACTCGGATTGATATGAATTTGTTCTACTCCATGTAGATCGCCCGTCCAAGCCATCTCAGGATAGTTACGGCGTTCGGCACCATCTCGCTCTAGTTGCAACACAGCATCTAATAATGTCTGTTGATGTTTTGGAGCATCCGGCAAATCGTCAAAATAAATTGCGAGTGGAAAGCAAGTCTCGATCGGCATAAAATTATTTCTAGTATATTAATAGCTCAACGATTCTCCAGGGGAGAGGCTACACCAACGAGTTTAGCAACTAGTAGGCATTGATGATGATTTTATTTAGGGAAAAACTAGATGCTAAAGTATGAACTCGGCTGTGAGTTAAACTACAACATTGGCGAACCAAGTACGCTAATTTTTAATATTGGTGTTGTCAGCAATGAGTATCAGACGATCGTGCAGGAAGACCTACATTGTGAAGCCGCCCAAATTGAGGAATACATCACACCGATCGATCGCAACCGTTACTTGAGAATCAATGCCCCAGCCGGAAACTTGAACATCTCCTATCGATCGATCGTTGAATTAACTCACGATTATTCAGATCCCAGTCAGATTATCGAGGTAGATCCAGCCCACTTACCCCTCGATGTCTTGCACTATCTCTATCCGAGTCGCTACTGTCAATCCGATCGACTATTTCGCCTCGCCGAAGCTGAGTTTGGCAATTTATACCCTGGTTACTCGCGGGTAACAGCTATTTGCAACTGGATTTATCACAATATTTCCTATCTTTCTGGTAGCAGTGATTCCGGTACTTCTGCTGGCGACACAGCGATCGAACGAGTAGGCGTTTGTCGAGATTTTGCCCATTTAGGTATCGCTTTTTGTCGCGCCCTAAATATTCCAGCCCGCTTTGTTTCTGGCTACGCTTATGGTTTAAACCCCCCCGACTTTCATGCTTGGTTTGAGGCGTATTTAGGAGATCGCTGGTATCTGTTCGATCCTACTCGCCTCTCACCGCAGAATGGACTAGTCCGCGTGGGTACGGGACGAGATGCCGCTGATGTCTCTTTTGCCACCATTTTTGGTGCTGTACAAATGACTCAGATGAAGCTGGTGATGAACCACATCACCGCTGGAGCAGAAACTTCAGATCGGATTTTAATCCCAACGATCGAGGCAATCGCGACTGCTTGAGGAGGGTATTTTGACTAGCTGCTGTCATCTCAATTACCCATCACAAACGCTCGACTTACTTGGCGATCTCACCGCAGCAACAGTCCGATCGCAACTACCAAGGTGATTAGGACGTTTTTTTGATTATTCGTGTCGGCGGACTTTTCATTACTAGCGGCGGTTTCAACCGCTGTAGTGTCCTAATATCTTTAGCCGTTGCGATCGGTATGACAGTTGCTACCGATCGATCCCCAGAACTCATCACTTTCCGCCAGCATAGCCAGTAGTCAGCCACAGTAACGATCGAAATCCATCTCGGAC
>JAJAZF010000583.1 GCA_026785875.1 Chamaesiphon sp.
ACAAAATAAAGTTTTTGGGGTGCCCCTGTCTTGAAAAGGTGCTTCACTTGGGGAAACCCAAAGAACGCAATTTTCGCTGTCTTTTCGTTTTTTTTTTGGGGGGGAACCCCCTAATAAAAACGCCGCTTGTGGGTACCTATGGGTTATCGCAGCAATAGAATCTACGCATTGGTGCAAGATGTGAGTTCTTGGGGTTTCCCCAAGTGAAGCACCTTTTCAAGACAGGGGTGCCCGTAGGGTGGGGTGGGTCAGATCTCCGCTGTCACCATCCAACCCCGAATGTGACACAACTGGTAGCATCAAACTACACTAGTGTCTTCAGATCTGAACATCTGAAGGATAGTTGAGATCTGGCTAGTAAATGCCGGAGATCCACCCACCCGCACTATAAATGTGCTGCCTTTCAGGCACCCCTCCGAGGAGGGGATTTTAGTGCCGCCCTTCAGGTGAATGTCTGAGGTGGGGATTCACTCATCTACTCGTTCATGGTTTTGAAGGTGGCTACTGCTGATGGTGATTGCCCAGTGAGGTAGCGGAAGATCCAGTATTTGAAGACTGTATCGATCAAGACGGGGAAGGTAGCGATGAAGAGCGAGTTGAACTCGGTGTTTTCGGCAATACCCAGGTGTTTGGCGGTACCTGCGAGGATGACTTCCCAGCCGTGGGGGGAGTGAAAACCGACGAAGGTCTCGGTGAGGAGGATGATCGTAAAGGCTTTGGCTGTGTCACTGAGTCCTGAGACGAGATCGCCGAGGAAGGATTTGAGGATCTCGATCTGTCGTTTGCTATTGGTAATCAACCAGGCAAAGGTAATTATTGATAAGATGTCGGCGAACCAATTTTTGACGGCTTCAGCACTTTGACGGTAGAAACTGAGTTTGATCTGTTCGGCTTTTTCCTGAACTTTCTCTTCCATCTGCGCGGCGGTGAGCTTAGGTGCCAATCCGACCATGTGCTTGAATTTGAGGTTCTTTTCAAACATTTCCATTTGCTCGAATGCCTCTCGTTCGAGGTTGACATTGAGGAAGACATCTGAGTTATGGTAGGTGCGGTAGGAATCGACGATGGGGCCAACTAGGACTATTTTGGAGATGTATTGGACGAGTAGTGGTACTAAAATCAGCATCAGGATAAACCGTAGTGCCGATCGAGTTTTAGTCTGATTGAAGCGATAGTTTTGGATGACTTGAATTTCGGCTTTGGGGTTGAGATCTTGCTGAATCCGCCGAAAGGTGGAGATCAGGGAGGGATCGATGATGGGTTTTTTATTAATGTTTTCATCCGATCGCTCTGGTCGAGTTGGCATATTATTAGATTGACGACGACCGATAGTAGGGGAGGTGTTTGTCAGGTTGGCTGGTGCAGATCGATCGATTGCCAAGGGGCTACCTTCGCCTGGTGGTGCGATGAAATCGATCGCACGTTGACCGAAATTCGCTCTTTGAGTGTCAGGATTGTTGATGGGTTGGGTGTTATCGGCATAACGAGTCAAGATATCATCGATAAAGCTGAGTTTCTCTAGGATTCGCGCTTCATATTCGATATCCTGAGTATATGGATTGATATCATTGAACCCCTGAGAGTCGAATTGTTGACTGTCAGGCGGTTGGGGATAATTATTTCCGGTGACTGTGCGACTGGTTTGAAACTCGGCGAGTCGGATGCGGACAATATTTAGATATTTATGGAGATCGTTCTGAAAGTAGGTGGCGACTTGATTGTTGCTTGCGGAAATGGCGATCTTTTCACCACCAAAATGCTCATCTTCGATCGCTTTGATTTTTAGAGCTGCTTTGTAGGCTTCATCCAGTGCTCGATCGGCTGTACGATAAAACCACTGATTTACTTTACGCCAGTATTGACCGAGTTTGCTTTCCATAGGGGGGAGGTAGGAGATGTGAAGTGTGAAATGTCAAATGTCAAATGTGTGGTTTTACCCTCGTTCAACCCAACCTATGAAAATGTCTAAGTAGCTAGGCTTAAACAGTCAACTGTCAACTGTCAACTGTCAACTGTTTAACGTGTGAGTAAATCGAGCGGTGGAGATGAAAGGGTGTTGGGTAAAGCAATTTGGATTGAGGGTGGAACGCGGAGTGGGAAGACAGACGCGCTGGTTGCTCAATTTTGTCAGTGGTTGGACGAGCGAGTTGTGCTGAGTAAACATTCACACCAGAATTCCAAAATTTTAGTGCTGGCTGGTAATGATGATAGTAAGCGAGATATTGGCGATTCTCTTTCAGAGAGGCTTCGCCAACGATTAATCGGCAAAACTCAGGGTAAATACCCCATTTCAGCAAAGACGACGATCGGGTTTATTCAAGATGAGGTTTTATTATTTTACCCTCTCCTGATTCAGGAATTAAAGTTACCCGCGTACATTCCCCTGAGATTGCGTCCAGAGACGGAACAAGATCTGGCGACGAAATTGTGGCAGCCAGCACTAGAACGCCTCAACTGGCGGGAAATTGCCCCCTCTGAGTACCGATTTGTGCGGCGGGTGCTGGATTTACTGCAATTGGCTGCTTATAGTTGTACGCCATTGGCAGATTTACCGGAAATCCTCACTCAGGGATTTGGAGCTGATGAGCATAGCGAGATTTATCAGTGTGTAGAGTCATTAGCCGCCGAGTGGCGAGATTGGTGTCTCGATCGCGGCTTGCTGACTTATGGCATCATGACGGAGTTATATTGGCGGCATTTATTACCGCATCCTCAGTATCAGCAGCGGTTACGCGATCGATATTGGGTGGTATTAGCAGATGATGTCGATGATTATCCCGCGATCGGACGACAGATTTGTGATTTTCTCCTTGATGCTGGTGTCTGGGGGGCATTTAGTTACAATCCTGACGGCATGGTGCGGCTGGGTTTGAGTGCCGATCCCGATTATTTATTAGGTTTAAAATATCGATGTCAGCCAGTCATTTATTTAGACTCGATCGATCCAAACTTATTTGTCGATCGCAATTCTAGCGTCGAGGCGATCGTCCAAGCCGTAATCAATCCAGGCAATATACCGCCGCTACCTAATAGTATCAGTGCGATCGAAACTCGTACCCGTGGCGAAATGCTCAAAGTTACAGCTCTCAAAGCGATCGAACTAATTACCAGCGGTAAAGTCGCACCTGGAGAGATCGCGATGATCGCGCCTGGTTTAGATGCAGTTTCCCGATCTACCATTACCGATATTTTCACCCAACATCAGATCCCGATTGCCTCCCTCAACGCGCAATTACCACTAAATAGCGATCCAGGCGTTCGCGCTCTACTTACCCTCATGGCGTTAACCTATCCAAATTTAGGACAGCTCACCAGTCGCGATGAAATTGCCGATTTGCTCGTCACCCTCAGTCCCATCTATCCACCCACAACTTCTGCTGTAATTTCCAGCCCCCAAGTTAAGACATGGGGAGAATCCAAAATCGAAAATCGAAAATCGAAAATCGAGCTAACATCGATCGACCCCGTGCGGGCAGGTTTACTCGCCGACTACTGTTACGCGCCCTCCCTATCCCAGCCGCGCCTCCTACCCTATGCTAATTTCCCGCGCTGGGATCGTCTCGGTGCGAGTGCAACTAGGGCTTACGATCGGATTCTCGCGTGGGTAGAGCGAGTGCAACAGCAACAACCATCACCTTTGAATCTATTGACTGAGGCGATCGGGTATTTTTTCCAGCAGGGCAGTTATTTACCATTCGATCGACTTTCAGCCCTGCGGGAACTGATGGAAACCGCTCAACACTATTGGCAAGTAGCCGAACGTACGCACAGCACGGCAGAATATCTCGAATCAGCCCATCAGATTACCGCTCAATTTATCCTCCTCCTCCGCCAAGGGACGATTACTGCTAATCCTTACCCTGTCAGTCAATTACAACCACAGCATCAGGCTGTGACGCTGTCAAATATCTTTCAATATCGCGCTAGTAAGCGATCGCATCCCTATCATTTTTGGCTGGATGTCGGTTCGCCATTATGGGCAGAAGGTGGAGCAGCGACGCTCTACGGTGCCAATCTATTGCTCAAGGCTAATGCGGGTAAAATCTGGACGGAAGCTGACACTCAAGCGTCGGACGAACGACGCTTGGAAAGAATCTTGCGCGATCTACTCCATCGAGTAAACGATCGACTCTACCTGTGCAATAGCGATCTGGCTACTAATGGACAAGAACAAATCGGTGCGCTGCTAACGCTAGTGCATGGTGTCGCACAGTCCTAGTGCTTACCCGCAGATTGTGGCGGCGATCGTCTATCTATTGGTGCAAGATCCGACTTTACCTGTCGGCTCGGAATTATCGATCGGTTGACTTTCATACTTGAATTGAGCAACGCCCAATCATCTAGCTCTAGAATCGATCGAATCTCTGGGTGATGAATATTAGACTTCACTACAGCCGACGATCTGACAGCTTGGTTGGCATCTCTGGGCGGGATACAATAAGTCATGAGTTGGATCGATCTATCATCCAGCCAATGCCCCACACTCTCACCCGTCACATCTTTATGTCCACTAACACGCACGGCTCGTCGTCTGCGATCGCAATCGCAGTTTCACTCGAACACTATTGTGAAATGACAGTTAGTGGAATTATTGCCCCTGACGATCGCGATCCGAATAAACTAGTCTTAACTACCCCCGATGGTTATCAGTTTCGCGCTGCACCTTTGGGCGATGTCAGCATGGTTGATGGCGATAAACAGTGGCGGGTGATTCCGATTATGCAAACCGATGGTAATATTATTCGGGTACAAATCGTCGCAGATCAGTCTCAGAATGCGCTTGAACCTGATAAGTTTGTCTGTGTTGCTAGAACTTGCCAAGTCAGTCGCAAGCATAATATTGTCTCGGTGAAGATCGATCGACACGGCGAACAAACTATCCGTCCGACACTGCTCAATCCGCCTGAAGCGATTAAATCTGGGCAATTGTGGCAGCTTGTCGCCCAGCGGGTGGGGAATACCTTAGAGATTCTCAAAGCCACCCAACTCGATCGG
>JAJAZF010000584.1 GCA_026785875.1 Chamaesiphon sp.
AACCAAGAGCGGAACCAATTGGTAATTAATCTGGGAAAGGCTGAGTACCATTAGATAAATTGCTGTCATCCCAGCTACCAAAATCGCCAATACTGCCGATAAGCCTAAGTGTTTACCTAGTATAAATTCAAGACTGCTAATCGGCTTGGTAACGATCGTAAAGACAGTTCGCTTTTCGATTTCTTTATTAATTAAACCTGTCCCTACAAAAATTGCTACTACTACACCGAGTAGGCTAGAACTAGCAGTCCCAAAATCTGTCATAATTTTGTCCTGTGCAGCACCAGCGATCGAAGGTAATATGCGCCCAGCTCCCAGCATCAGTAAAGCATAAAAGCCGATCGTCAAAAAAATCCGATCGCGCATCACTTCCCGAAATACGTTACTTGCTACTGCCCAAATCCGAATTAAACTCATTTTGTTCTAGGTACTGTCTAAGCGATCTGACTGAGACTTATATTAATAGATCCCATCTGCCAATCTCACGATCGCCGCTAAAATTTATAAAGTAGTACTAATGAGATACTTAGATAAACCGGAAGGTAATTGTGACGGTTTATCCGTTTGAAGTGTAAGATGTAAAAGTCAATTGCGCTCGTTAACACTCTGTCGGCCATGAATGCTGATTCCTTATCTACCTTATCTATCCTAAATGCACGGGAAAAAGCAGATCTAATCCCGATTACCCCAGCGGAGCAGCCCAAGTTGCAAATTCGACTGAAGAATGAAGATGGAGTGGTAAAATTGATTTTGCCTACAGAAGCCGAGACTCCAGCTTCTGCCAGTTGGAATGATTTGTGGGAACAGCTTCAGCAAAGACTGCAAGCTGGGAAAAGATTTTGGCAACCACTATCAGCAGTACATCTGATTGCTCACGATCGACTCCTAGATGCTAGACAATTGCAAGGTATCGCTGACGCGCTCACTGATGTCGCCCTGCAACTCCAACTCGTCTCCACTAGCCGTCGGCAAACTGCTGTAGCTGCTGCAACAGCAGGATACTGTGTGACTCAACAGCCAGCAATTGCGCCCTTAATTCCTCGATCGACACAAGATACACCACTAATCGCCGAACCGATTTACTTACAGATGACAGTACGTTCGGGGATGGATATCCGCCATCAAGGTACGGTGATTATTATGGGCGATGTCAACCCAGGCGGCGAAATTTTTGCAGCAGGGGATATTATTGTATGGGGGAGATTGCGCGGCATCGCTCATGCTGGTTATCCCAACAACCCTCACTGTCTGATTATGGCACTCCAGATGGAACCAACCCAACTGAGAATTGCCGATCGAGTAGCGCGGGCACCAGAAACCCCGCCACCACAGTTTGAACCAGAAATTGCCTATGTGACACCCGAAGGAATTCGGATCGCACGAGCAATAGACTTGAAGACAACCCCCTACCTCCGCGAACTAGCTCTGCCAGGATCTCAGCGATCTGACTGAATTTTTAGGTAGTCGTGCAAGCTCGTAACCAATAAGCGAATTTTTATAATAAACAATAAATAATTCACAATTTATAATTCATGACTCGTATTATTGTAATTACTTCCGGTAAAGGCGGAGTGGGTAAAACCACTGTAACGGCGAACTTGGGCATGACTCTTGCCAAAATGGGGCACCGAGTCGCCTTGGTAGATGGGGACTTTGGACTGCGAAATCTCGATCTATTATTAGGATTGGAAAATCGCGTCATCTATACTGCGGTAGAAGTCCTCGCGGGAGAGTGTCGTCTCGATCAGGCATTAGTCAGAGATAAACGCCAGCCAGGATTGGTTTTACTCCCTGCTACCCAAAATCGTAAGGCGGAGATGATCACCCCCAACCATATGAAATGGATGATTGGCGAACTCGCTCCCCAGTTTGATTTTGTGCTCATTGACAGTCCTGCGGGAATTGAGATGGGCTTCAAAAATGCGATCGCGGCGGCTCAAGAAGCTCTGATTGTCACCACTCCAGAGATTTCTGCCGTGCGGGATGCCGATCGAGTCATCGGCTTACTCGAAGCGAGTAACATTAGTCCAGCCAGATTAATTGTCAATCGCTTGCGTCCAGCGATGGTAGAAGCTAGTGAGATGATGTCTGTAGATGATGTCAGTGAAATTCTCGCCGTGCAGTTAATCGGTGTCGTACCTGAAGATGAACGCGTAATCACTTCTACCAATCGCGGCGAACCGTTAGTATTGGAACATAATTCCAACTCTCGCGCCGCTCTAGCTTTTAATAATATCGCCCATCGTCTGTGCGGCGAAAAAGTTCCCTATCTGACGCTTGGTGTCGAGCGAGATAATTTATTGACTCGGCTACGTAAAATCTTTGCTAAATAGGAATATAACGACAGCATGAGAGTAAGTTATGCCCCTGGCAAAGATTTGATTAAGTCAATTGTTGTCTGCAACAGCAAATCGATTCTCTTTTAGAGAGGCTCCGCCAAAAAGCGCGATCCATATCATTCAATCTACCATCCTCAAATTGGGTAGACAAAAAACTATAGATCTGAGGATTGGGTTGAGAAGTTTGTCAGTAATTATTGTTACCATTCTGTACCCATCAAAGATTCCATCATTTAGGTGCTAATTTCTTCTATCGATCGCATTACTATGACTATGATTAACGAATTTCTGGAAATGTTATTCCCACGCGCGGCAAATGAGCCGAGTCGGGAGCAAGTGAAGCGGCGGTTACAATTAGTCATTGCTCACGATCGCACCGATCTTAGCCCCCAAATGATTGAGTTGATGCGTCAAGAAATTATACAAGTCGTATCGCGTTATGTCGAAATCGATCCTCAAGGACTAGATTTTAGCTTGGAGAGCAATCAACGAGTGACAGCTCTGATCGCCAATTTGCCGATTAAACGTGTCAAAGATGATGCTGAAGTATCCCCGTTGGGTTGGGCTGGTGACGAACCTGCAAGTTAGGCTTTAGATGTTAGGCTTTAGGTTTTAGGCTTTAGGGGTGGATGGTGAATAGTGAATAGTATTTGAACGACTCCTCATCAGTCCCCCCCGTCCCTCAGTCCCCCAGTCCCTCAGTCCCTCAGTCCCCCAGTCCATCTTTTGAACCACCCTCATTTCTCTTTCGACTGCTTAGGCAAATGTAGCCACACTCACGCTCGGGCTGGAGTTTTTCATACTCCACACGGAATTGTCGAAACGCCGAGATTTATGCCTGTCGGTACTACGGCGGCGGTGAAAACGCTCACATCGGCTCATCTGGAAGATGCCCAGGCGCAAATGGTACTAGCCAATACCTATCATCTGCACCTCCGCCCAGGTGAAGATATCATCAAAGAAGCAGGTGGACTGCATAAATTCATGAACTGGAAAGGGCCGATGCTGACTGATTCCGGCGGGTTTCAGGTATTCAGCCTCAGCAAAATGCGTAAACTTACCGAAGAAGGCGTTACCTTCAAATCACCCCTAGATGGGCGGATGATTTTTATTTCGCCTGAAAAATCGATCGAGATTCAAAATGCCCTTGGCGCAGATGTGATTATGGCATTTGATGAATGTCCACCTTACCCCGCCACTCGCGAAGAAGTTATCGCCGCGACCGATCGCACTTATCGCTGGCTAGGACGCTGTATCAAAGCCCATCAACGCCCTCACGATCAAGCCTTATTCCCGATCGTTCAAGGCGGTGTCCACTTGGATTTACGCGCAGCAGCAGCCAAATCTCTCCAAGAATTTGATGTCCACGGTTATGCCATTGGTGGCGTTAGTGTCGGCGAACCCGCACATTTTATTCATAAAATCGTTCGCGCCACTGCACCATTATTACCTGCAAATAAACCCCGCTATCTGATGGGGATTGGCACTTATCGTGAAATGGCGATCGCGATCGCCAGCGGCATCGATTTATTCGATTGTGTCATCCCTACCCGTGTCGCTAGACATGGTGCAGCCTTTGTTAGGGGTGAACGCTGGAATCTCAAGAATGCCCCCTTCAAGCGCGATTTTACCCCCTTAGATGATACGTGTCCTTGCTATACCTGCCAGAACTATAGTCGCGCTTATCTATGTCATCTAGTCCGCTGTGGTGAAATCACGGGATTTACCCTCCTATCACTGCACAATATTACCGAACTCATCCGATTTACCCAAAAGATTCGCGATGCTATTTTACGCGATCGATTTATGGAAGAATTCGGACACTGGCTGACTAGTGAGGAAGAAGAATCAAGTGATGATTCTCAACCTGTAAATCAATAAGGCACTATCAAAGTTGATGCCCTAATAAACAGCCGTTATTCCTGTCTCATTATGGATCGTAGGCTTTCGACTCGTGCTGAGGTCATTTTCCGCCCCATCAAATAACAGAAATATTGTATGATACACATGCACTGAAATATTCCCCTTCAATCCGTATTATGAATCGAATTGCATTAATTACAGGTGGCAGTCGAGGTTTAGGTAAAGACATGGCTTTGCGTCTGGCGCAATCTGGGTGCGATGTTATCATCACCTATCGATCGAAATTAGAAGAAGCCAATAATGTTGGATCTCAAATCGAGCAAATAGGGCAAACAGCAGCATCCTTACAGTTTGATGTCGGAAACATTAGTACTTTCGATAGTTTTATACGGGAGTTGCAAACTCTACTAAAAAACAAATTCAACGCTGAAAAAATTGACATCCTCATCAATAACGCTGGAGTTGGAGCTACTATTCCCATTGCTCAAGTTACAGAAGATGATTTTGACAACTTAATCAACATTCATTTTAA
>JAJAZF010000585.1 GCA_026785875.1 Chamaesiphon sp.
CAACAACTAAGTCTGGTGGTGGATCTTGACTAAAATCTACATTGCGCCCTTTGACCAGAGGTTGATTTTGAATGTAATAAGCATTATCGGGTTCTGCACCTTTTTTAAGATTTGGGTAGTTCATGGTTGTCGGACCCATCGTCTTGATTTTCAGTACCATCATTTCAACCAGCGTCCAAATAAAACGTTCGATTAAACGACCTGAAAATTCATGCAATTCTAACGGCACCGTCATCTCCAATATTCCATCATCATAGGTCAGCCGCGCAGTCCGAGATTGAGGTAGGGCATTGAGAATCTGTAGATACGCATCCCAATCCAAACCTCGCAGCACGACTCGCTGTTCCCCTAGCGGCTGTGACTCAGCTTTGAGTTCTGGGACGGCAATTACCATACATGGTTCTCCTCATCTTTCAATGTTGGCATTGCTAACGATCGCTCATCGATTAACATCCGAGGTTAATAGTTCGTAGATACTAATTAAGAGTAAATTACACGCAGTGTGCCCTTATGAGCACCCTAGGTTGTAAAGATTATAGTACCATGTATTTTGCTAGAGGTAAATTAATTTCCAAAATAAGTCCTAACTTCAGCAAGGAGTGGATCGATCGTTCGAGCCTGAATGTGATGTGGTGGGTGCCAATCGATCCATTCATAGCCGAGATGTTCGGTGGTGATAATTGAGGTGTGCGGATCTACCCATCCCAAGAAAATAATTAAGGTCTTTTCGACGATCTCATTATTCAATCTGGCAGACTGGGGATAATAGATCGATCGATACTCAAAGTCTGCCGCTATTTCAACTGCACTAGCCGGAATTCCAGTTTCTTCAGTCATCTCTCTGAGGGCACATTCTAGATCTGACTCACCTGACTCTACATGTCCCTTGGGCAGATCGTAGCGATCGGGATGTTTCATTAACAAAAAAGATTTAGGAGGAGCGGTGTATCCTCTGAACAGAATAAACCCACAGGATTTGACTTGTTGCATAAGGCGATGTTCAATCGAGACGTACACTCTATTGTAAGTCTGGATGAGTTGCAGATCGGACTACAAATCTCAGCCACCTAACTTTCTGTCACAGTAGACGATCGATCGCCCCGATCGCCAGCTAATCTAGAAACATAGCGATTAACCGATCTAACCTAGCTCGGGTTAGCAGTAAAAAAATTGGATCTAAAATAATTATGACAACTTCTAGACTAGCGAATTATCCTTATTCAATGACCGCTCGAGAGCAGCAGAACCTCAGTCAGACGATCGATTATAGTCAGATCGATTCTATTCCCGAAATGTGGGCGATAGTTGCTGCTAAATGTGGGGAAATTGTCGCCTTGAATTCACCTCACAATAAACCAGCGATCGGTCTAACTTACGCTGAGGTAGCTACTCAAGTTCAACTATTTGCTACGGGTTTGCAAAGTCTAGGAATTGGGCCATATACTGGGGTAGCCCTCTTTGCTGATAATAGTCCTAGATGGCTGATTGCCGATCAAGGAATTATGTTGATGGGGGCATTTAATGCCGTTCGGAGTTCTCAAGCCGCTTCGCTAGAATTATTAGCAATTTTAGATAATAGTCAAGCTAAAACATTAGTAGTTGAAGACCTCAAAACACTCGAAAAGTTGAGTGATAAATTAGTCGAACGAGCGATTGATTTAATTATTTTACTGTCTGACGAGCAAGCAGATTTAGATCTGCCAATTAAACTCCTCAATTTTAGCCAGACGATCGCACTGGGTCGGACTGCAAATTTTACACCTGTTGCCCTCAAAAAAACAGATTTAGCCACCCTCATCTATACTTCTGGTACTTCCGGCAATCCCAAAGGGGTGATGCTCACTCACGGCAATCTACTCCACCAAGTCAATACCTGCGGTACCGTCATCCCCACGCCAGCAGGAGCGCGGGTGCTGAGTATTTTACCTTCTTGGCATAGCTACGAGCGATCGTGTGAATATTATTTGCTCTCCCAGGGTTGTACTCAGACTTACACTAATATTCGCTATTTCAAGCAGGATTTGAAAGATTTTCAGCCAGAGTACCTCGTCGCAGTTCCGCGCCTGTTGGAGTCGGTTTATGAGGGGATTCAGAAGCAATTTCGCGAGCAACCAGCCAACAAGCAAAAACTGGTCGATACACTGTTGGCTGCGAGTACAAAATATATCGAAGCGCGGCGGATCGTTCAAGGTTTGAGTTTGGAGTGCTTGCAACCTAGTTTAGGTCAAAAGTTGAATGCGCGGCTCCAGATGTCGATTTTAGCTCCGGTTCACGCGATCGCAGACAAGCTCGTCTATGCCAAGATTCGCGAGGCTACTGGCGGCAAAATTAAAAATATAATTATCGGTGGCGGTTCGCTTGCCAAACATCTCGATTTATTCTTTGAGATCGTAGGCGTGGATGTGCTGCTCGGCTACGGTTTGACCGAAACTGCACCGATTACCAATGTCCGCCGTCCGTGGCAGAATTTGCGACTCTCGTCAGGACAACCATTACCAGGTACCGAAATTAAGATCGTCGATGTCGAGACTTGTCAGCCAGTCGCGATCGGGAATAAGGGATTAGTATTGATTCGTGGGCCGCAAGTGATGCAAGGTTATTATCGCGATCCTGAGGCTACCGCCAAAGCGATCGATCCTGAGGGCTGGTTTAATAGTGGTGACTTAGGGATGCTCACAGCCAACAACGATCTGACGATTACCGGACGCGCCAAAGATACGATCGTCCTGAGTAATGGTGAAAATATCGAACCCACCCCGATCGAAGATGCCTGTCTGCGAAGCCAGTATATCAGTCAAATCGTCCTCGTCGGTCAAGACCAAAAATCTCTCGGCGCGCTCGTCGTCCCCAATTTTGAAGCCTTGCAACAATGGGCAACCAGTCAAAACCTACCGTTAGATTTCTCCACTCCAACTACAGACTCGAAAATTCTCGAAAACACTCAAACTATCGACCTATTTCGGAACGAACTGAATCGAGAAGTCAAGAACCGTCCTGGATATCGTGTGGATGACAGGATTGCTGTCATCAAACTAATCTGGGAGCCATTCTCGATCGAAAATGGACTCCTCACCCAGACTCTGAAAATTCGTCGTCCAGTTGTGATGGAGCGGTATCACGGTATGATTGACGAGATGTTCGCACGCTAAACAGGGAATAGGGTACGGGGTAACGCCGCTAGCCACTAAACCAATAGCCACTAGTCACCAAAATTACCTAAATCATGGATCTACCAGACTCTCAATTAATGCTCAAACGAGTCGTCGCTATCAAAGCAGTTGTGACCCAACGCTGGAAGGACGAAACTCAGCAACTATTACAAACCCAAATCAGCGAACTAAATGGGCAACTCCAACAACTAGAGATGCAGGGACAAAGAGCAGTTGCTGAAATTCAAAAGCAAAATCTACAACCGCCTGGACCTCAAGTATTGCAGCAGATTGAAAGTATCCAAATGCAAGTAAATCAGCAAAAAAGCGAACTACTCGAACAAAAAAATCTGGCTCTCCAACAACTTCAACAAGTTCAACTGCTCGAATTAAAGCAGGAAGTCAGCCAAGGTCAAGTTGAAGGCTACTTTTCAGTCAAGCTTGGCGATAATTTGATTTCCAAAATGAACGTCGAAGTCCTCCTCCATGATGGAGTCGTGATGGAAATTCGCGGAACTATCTAAATAATTAGGCTTTAGGCTTTAGACAGATAGTAGATTGTGGTTATTGCCCACCATCTACTATCTAGGCTACTTTAGTATTATCGATATCCAGTGATTCACCCTATTCTATCTTCTCTACCCTCTGCCCCCTACTCTGGGCTAAGATGGGAAGTCGCAAGCTCAACCTAACTGTTCGATCCCAGAATATCCCACATGGCAATACGCGAAGTTTTCATGCCTGCTCTAAGTTCCACCATGACCGAAGGCAAGATCGTCTCCTGGCAAAAATCGCCAGGGGAGAAAGTCGAAAAAGGTGAAATCGTTGTCGTGGTCGAATCCGACAAGGCAGATATGGATGTTGAAACCTTTTATACTGGCTTTATTGCTACCATCATCGTTCAAGCCGGAGAGTCTGCACCAGTAGGATCGGCAATTGCCTTAGTCGCTGAGACTGAAGCTGAGATTGAGACTGCGATCCAACAAGCCCAAGGCAAATCTCAACCTGCGGTAACGCCAGCGGCAACTCCCACGCCTGAGCCAGCCATGGCAGCAGCAACCCCAGCAGCAACGCCAGCAGCAACTCTGCTCAGAAGCGATCGACCTGTAGTTTCGCCGCGCGCGAGGAAATTAGCCAAAGAATATGGCATTAGTGTCGAAACTCTCAACGGTACTGGTCCCAATGGTAGGATTACTGCCGATGATATCAGTACCGCCGCAGGTAAAGCACCCATCCCTGTTGCTCAGAGCCAGCCTGCAACTCCAGTAGCAGTAGCCGTTACCCCCCCAGCAGTACCGAATAGTCCGATGCCTACTGCTGCATCAGCTCAAATCGTCCCCTTCAATACGCTCCAAGCCGCTGTCAACCGCAATATGGTGGCAAGCTTATCGATCCCCACCTTCCGAGTTGGTTACACGATCGCAACCACTAATCTCGATAAACTCTACAAGCAAGTCAAATCCAAAGGTGTCACCATGACAGCACTGCTAGCCAAAGCAGTCGCTCTCACCCTAGCGAAACACCCCAATGTCAATACCTACTATTCTGATGCGGGTGTAAATCACCCTGGTGGAATCAACATCGCTGTGGCAGTATCAATGCCCGATGGCGGACTAATCACCCCCGTTCTCCAAAATGCTGACCTCCTCGATCTTTATTCCCTCTCGCGGATGTGGAAAGATCTCGTCGAGCGAGCGCGGATCAAGCAGTTGCAGCCCCAGGAATACAGTTCTGGTACCTTTACCATCTCCAACCTCGGAATGCTGGGTGTCGATCGGTTTGATGCCATCCTACCCCCTGGTACGGGTGCGATTTTAGCTGTTGGGGCATCCCAGTCCCAAGTAGTCGCTGGTGAAGAGGGTACATTTGCCATTCGTCGCCAAATGCAGGTAAATATGACCGCAGATCACCGCGTTATTTACGGTGCTGATGCTGCTAATTTCCTCAAGGATTTGGCTCTGTTACTGGAAACAGATACTCAATCTCTGACGCTTTAGTCGGTACTGTCTCAAAGGATTAGAATTGGCTGAAATCTAGATGGTGGATTGGGGCGCGAAGCTCTGCGGGGGAAGCTTCCCCGCGCGGCGGGTTCCCCGCCACGCCCCGCAAACGTCGCTTCGGGTTCCCCGCCCAGTGACAGTGCCCACCCTACGCTATTCCTAAGCTAATTTGCAACTTACAGATTATTTTGCAGAGTTCCGACCTAGTGAAGACGATAATGAAAGGTGGCAAGTTAATTTAGATATAAATTGTGATGAATTGGTGGCAGCAACTACAACGCAATGGATTAGCCAGGGTAGGCGCGATCGCCTTGATTTTGATGTATTTTACAGTCATCGCAGCGGAGTTCATGGCTCCCTACGATCCTTATGTCGCTCAAGATGATGGCTCCCTGTTGCCACCGACAGCTATTTATTGGACAAATCCTCAGGGTAGCTGGATTGGACCGCATGTTTACCCAACTATACAGGGTCAAACAGATATTAATACAGGCGATCGCCTCCTCAAGATCGACAAAACTCAGCCATCTTCAATTAACCTCTTCGTGCGGGGTTCTAGTTATCGACTCTTGGCAGTGAGTATTCCCATGCTCCCAAAGTTCGATCCGGCGACTAGTAAAAAAAGCAAGGGTAAAGCCCCAGTTGTGAGAACTAAATCTGACGCTCAGGAGATCGCGATTTTCGCTGGTATCCCCTGTGATTGGCATCTATTTGGGACAACAGGTACGGGCAAACTCAATCTCCTCGGCACCGATGAGCAAGGTAGAGACCAATTCAGTCGGCTGATCTATGGGGGCAGAATTAGCCTGTTTATCGGTCTAATTGGAGTTTTGATATCTTTTCCCATTGGGATGATTTTAGGTGGTATTTCGGGCTATTTTGGGGGCTGGATCGATGCAGCTATTATGCGAGTAGCCGAAGTATTGATGACTCTACCCAGTCTTTATCTATTAGTGGCTCTAGCTTCAGTATTACCCGACAGGGTTAGTAGTTCGCAACGCTTTTTACTGATTATTGTCATCACCTCATTTATTGGTTGGGCGGGACTGGCGCGAGTGATTCGCGGTCAAGTATTATCGATTAAGGAACGGGAATTCGTGCAAGCAGCACGAGCAATGGGTGCTAAACCGTTTTACATTATCATCCGTCACGTGATCCCACAGACTGCTACCTATTTGATTATTTCAGCAACTCTAGCTATTCCCAGTTTTATCGTTTCTGAGTCAGTATTAAGTTTGATTGGATTGGGAATTCAACCGCCAGATCCATCTTGGGGCAATCTACTTTCAGTCGCGACTAATACCTCGATTCTAATTTTTCAACCTTGGTTAATTTGGCCACCAGCATTATTAATCATTCTCACAGTACTATCATTCAATCTGCTCGGTGACGGTTTGCGAGATGCACTCGATCCACGCAATCTTCAACGTTCGACTAATTAACCATATTCGCCCGAATGCTCAAAGCAGTTGGGGCGATGTGGGAGTGTTTATTTCTTTCTGGCGATCGTCAATCCGTCACCAATTGGGATTAAACTAATCTGAACTCGATCGTCGTGATAAATCTGCTGATTGATTTTTTTAATTGCCTGAGTGCGCGGATCTCCATCCATCGCTGCATCGGCAACTCGGCCATACCAAAGCACATTATCAACCAAAATTAGTCCACCCTGACGGACTAACTGAAAACACCGATCGTAATAAGCGGCATAATTATTTTTATCGGCATCGATAAAAGCAAAGTCAAATGTATCAGACTCACCATTAGCTAACAATCGATCGAGTGTTTCTAATGCTGGGGCAATGTGCAGACTAATCTTTCGATCTACCCCTGCTTCGTGCCAATATCTCCGCGCGATCGATGTAAACTCATCACTAACATCACAAGCAATCAATCGACCATCATCTGGTAAGTTTAAAGCTACTACTAAGGCACTATACCCAGTAAATACGCCTACTTCCAGACATTTTTTAGCACCAATTAACTGGACTAATAATCCCATCAATTGTCCCTGTTCTGGCGATACCTGCATATTCACTAAAGGATGTTGTAGTGTCTCCTCCCGCAGGAGAGTTAATATCTCTGGTTCGCGGACAGAATTAGCGATCAGATATTGGTAAAGACGATCGCTTAAACCAATCGATTGATTTGACATATTTGCAAAAATTTAACTAACCCATTAGCAGTTAGTAGGATCGTCATGGTAACATTTTTCGACTAAACAATATTGACTCCATTAGTCTATATTCGTGACTTTGAGAATGGGGATGCTCTATCTGCGGTGAACCATTATTCAACGATTCGCACCTGAGAGCCTTTCAATGCAGGGCTTTCCTCTCGCCTTTGGGTAAGGTAGGATTAGGCTTTAGGCTTGAGGTGATGTGCCGCAAGAGCCTCACTCTCATCCCTAATACCTAATCCCTCATCCCTCATCCCTAACTCACATGGCATCTATTCGCCAGTTGCACCATCAGCTTGTCACTAAACAACGATCGGCAGTAGAAATCGCGACAGAAGCGATCGCGCGAGTCGAGCAACTCGAACCTAAACTCCGCAGTTTCCTCCGTACCACACCCACCCAAGCTCTCGCCCAGGCACAACTAGTAGATGCCAAAATCGCCGCTGGGGAAGAAATTCCACTTTTAGCCGGAATTCCGATCGCGCTCAAAGATAATCTGTGTACCCAGGGGATTGAAACCACCTGTGGTTCCAAAATTTTGGCAGGATTTGTGCCCCCCTATGAATCCACAGTTACCCAAAAACTCAAAGACTTGGGTGCCGTATCCCTGGGTAAAACTAACCTCGATGAATTCGCGATGGGTAGTTCCACCGAAAATTCGGCGTATCAAGTCACCGCCAATCCTTGGGATTTAGAGCGAGTACCTGGCGGATCTTCCGGTGGTTCGGCTGCTGCTGTGGCTGGTTCAGAATGCGTTGTATCGCTTGGTTCAGATACTGGGGGTTCGATTCGTCAACCTGCTGCTTTTTGTGGCGTGGTGGGGCTAAAACCGACTTATGGATTGGTATCGAGATTTGGGCTAGTTGCTTATGCTTCTTCCTTGGATCAAATTGGGCCATTTGCGCGAACGGTGGAAGATGCCGCCATCTTACTCGAAGCGATCGTCGGTTACGACCCCAAAGATTCTACCAGTCTCCAAGTCGAGACACCTAAATACTCCCAATTACTCACCCCAGATTTACCCAAGGGTTTGAAAATTGGGATGATTACCGAAACTTTCGGTGAAGGCTTAGACCCACAAGTCGCTGAATCTGTCCGCCAATCGATCGAGCATTTTCGCGATCTCGGTGCTGAAGTTCAAGAAATTTCCTGTCCCCGTTTCCGCTATGGGTTGCCTACTTATTATGTAATTGCCCCTTCCGAAGCATCAGCCAATCTAGCCCGCTATGATGGTGTCAAGTATGGATTTCGGGCAGATGCTGACAATCTGATGTCCATGTACACCCAGACTAGAGCAGCGGGATTTGGTGCAGAAGTCAAACGGCGAATTATGCTCGGCACCTACGCACTCTCAGCGGGTTATTACGATGCCTATTATCTCAAGGCGCAAAAGGTGCGGACGC
Organism: Chamaesiphon sp.; assembly: GCA_026785875.1. GTDB lineage: Bacteria > Cyanobacteriota > Cyanobacteriia > Cyanobacteriales > Chamaesiphonaceae > Chamaesiphon. The sequence continues at coordinate 8,732 of JAJAZF010000585.1, forward strand.
TGATCAAACAAGACTTTGAAGCAGCTTTTGGTAAGGTAGATATTTTGATTACGCCGACTGCGCCGACTACTGCGTTTAAAGCTGGCGAAAAAACGGACGATCCTTTGAGTATGTATCTTTCGGACTTGATGACTATTCCCGTCAATCTCGCTGGATTGCCGGGAATTAGTATCCCCTGTGGTTTTGATGACAAAGGGATGCCAATCGGGTTGCAATTAATTGGTAATGTGCTCCGTGAGGATCTCTTGCTCCAAGCCGCCCATGTTTACGAACAATCTACACAGTGGCACAAGATCTCGCCCCAACTAATGTAATCTGAGCTTACCCATTGTGGGTACCCTGTGACGATGAGACGCTCTAATTTTCCGCGCCCACCGCCGGATCGAGATATTCTTGCAGCCACGTTGCTAGAGCGCGAATTTCGCCTATTGGTAGTTTTTAAATTGCCGATTCAACGAAGCGATCGAGTATTCATGGCAGATCTGCTACTTTCGATCGCTTCGTTGAGGTGAGAGGGTGTCTGAAAAGGGGGTAGAAAAGCTCCCAAGATTATGAGAATCTGTCTAAAAGCAAATCAAGACAGAAAATCATGAGAGCAGTGCGTCGCGGGTGACCCGCCACGCTAAGAAAATCATACCTAACCGACCTGACCAACGAACAGTGGGATTTGCTTAAAGAGTTCATTCCAGCAGCAAAACCAGGTGGTAGACCCAGAACAGTCGAGCCTAGAGAAATCGTCAACGCGATTTTCTATATTTTGAGTGCAGGTTGTCCGTGGCGAATGTTGCCTCACGATTTTCCAGTCTGGCAAACAGTGTACGAGTATTTTCGGAACTGGAGAATTGCGAAAATTTGGGAACCCTTACCGCTTGCGGTGAGACACGGCAGCTATGGGATGGCGATCGAAACCTGTCCACAACATTAAAACCAAACCCGCCCTAACTACCCTATTAGCTGCTCAATCAAACCCGATTAGTCGATCGATAAAATGGTTTTTTAACTACAGTAGCGGGGTGAAGTTTGCCCCGAATTTCGACATCTACTACCTGCCCGATTTTAGCAAATTCTGTCGGTACATAGGCAAGCGCGATCGCTTGACCGAGTGTCGGCGACATGGTACCACTAGTGACAATCCCTGCGGCTCGTCCCTCGATCGCGATCGGATAATCATGCCGAGCGATATACCTTCCCTGCATATTCAGCCCGACTAATTTCCGGCTGACTCCCTCTGCTTTTTGGCGCACCAAGACATCGCGCCCGATAAAATCACCCTTAGTATCGAGATGGACGATCCACCCCAAGCCAGCTTCTAACGGCGTAGTCGTATCGCTAATCTCTTGAGAGTACAAACACATCCCTGCTTCCAATCGGAGGGTGTCTCGCGCTCCCAAGCCGCAAGGAGTCACCCCCGATGCAAGTAGCGCATCCCATAGTTGTACTCCAATTTCGGGAGCGACCATGATTTCAAATCCATCCTCGCCAGTGTAGCCAGTCCGAGCGATAAAGGCGGGGTTTTTAAAAATAAAAGCTCTGGAATGACCGAAATTCGTTAATTGAGTCAGATCGATATCGATTAAAGGCTGGAGATGACGGACTGTTTCTGGCCCCTGAACGGCGATTAAAGCAAGCTTTGCGGATAGATCTTCAAACTCGACCCGATTTAGATCCAAATGAGCCAATAACCACTCTTTATCCTTATCTTTCGTCCCAGCATTGACGATTAAAACTACATTTCCTGCTTCCTCTTGATAGACAATGATGTCATCAATAATTCCAGCTTGCGGATTTAATAACACCGTATACTGAGCTTGCCCAGATTGGAGCCGACTCAAATCAGACGGAACTAAACTTTGAAGTTGCTCGATGGCATCTTTACCCCGCAGCGTAAATTTACCCATGTGAGAAATATCAAACATCCCCGCACCATTGCGAACAGCCTCATGTTCGGGGACAATCCCGCTAAACTGGACGGGCATTTCCCAGCCAGAGAAGGCAGTCATTCTCGCGTTGAGTGCGATCGCCCGATCGTATAAAGGAGTGCGGAGTGGGGAATTCGGTTCTAATGTAGCCACTATGTTTATTTACCGTGAATAAACAAGAATTATAGACATATATCCGATCGCTGGAGTGTCGAACTATAGGTATCTACCAATCTAGATCGGCTAGATCGGGGGTTCGCATTAGAATAAATGCTACACTAATTCTATAAATTTCATTCGCTTATCAATGGTGAAATTATCTGTCATTCAGCTAGGGATCGCGACAGTGTTCATCGGAGTATTAGTGCCGATTCCAGGACTGTGCCACAGCCCAAATCGAACAGAGATAATACAATCTCCTGATTCGAGCCTGTTGGCTCAAGTAGCTAGTTATCGCCCCTTAGTAGACGCAGCCAAGCAAGAAGATCGATTAGCAAATCAGGCGGCTAAGAACTTTTTTGCTGCATTAGAGCAATTGCAGAACGCACCTAATCGCGATCGAGCAATTAAACTTACTAACGTTCTCATCCAAACATCAGGGCAAGCAGCCGTTCATCTTCAGCGGGGTAGTGAGTTGGGACTACAAAGCCTTCCCTACTATGCAGCCGATCCATCAGCCCAAACCGCATTGAACACCGTATATCGGATTCAGGTGGAACTGGCTCAGATTTATCGGAGCTACAATCAACTTTCCAAGCAGACTCGAAGTGCCATTCAAGCTAGTGATGGAGCTAAAGTAAATAAGTTAGGGACTAAATTTGCCATGCTCAACGAAAAAAGAGCACAATTGATTCAAATGAGCCAACAAGTTACTCAAGCTTACATCAATCGTAGCAATGCCGTGAATGCTCAATTAATTAACAATTTGAATGTACAAATGAGGAATGGCATCATTCAAAGAGGTCAAGCAACAAAATGTATGGTGTCCAATTTACCGTATGGTTCACCATCTCAAGTCGCTAATAATGCTAGTGCCTATTGTAATTCACCTTAAACACTATCACAAGATAAATACAGTTGTATGTCATCAAAAATTGTACAGTGGGTCGGATTAATTTACGTAGTAGCAACGGTACCGCTGGTCTTTACAGTCATCAGCAACTCGATTAAGTCTGCTGAATACTTCACATCATCGATACAAAAGGATAAAAAAGGAAACTACCAAGGAGCGTTAACCGATATTAATCATGCGGTTGAACTTAACCCCAATAATGCTAAGTTATACATCAATCGCGGTGTTCTAAAGATAAAACTCAATGACGTTCAAGGAGCATTGGCCGATTACAATCGTTTGATTGAAATTGAACCTAATGATGCTTCTAATTACGCCAAGCGCGGTTTGCTGAAGGAGGAAAAACTCAATGACCTTCAAGGGGCATTATCTGATTACAATCGCGTGATTGAAATTGAGCCTAATGATGATTCTTGGTACATTCTTCGCGGTGTTCTAAAGATAAAAAATAATGACTTTCAAGGGGCATTAGTCGATTACAATCACGCGATTCAAATTAAACCTAATGATGCTTCTAGGTACTCTCGTCGCGGTGCTCTGAAGGGATTAATCAACGATCGTGAAGGGGAATTAGCCGATTACAATCGCGCTATTCAAATTGACCCTAGTGATGCTTCGGTTTACCAACTTCGCGGTTTGCTGAAGGGACAACTCAATGACCGTGAAGGGGCATTAGTCGATTACAATCGCGTGATTCAAATTGACCCTAGTGATGTTGATACTTACGTCATTCGCGGTAAAATTAAGACAGAACTCGATGACCCTCAAGGGGCATTAGCTGATTACAATCGCGCGATTCAAATTAAACCTAATGATGCTTATGTTTACGAACGTCGCGGTAAGCTGAAGGAAGAACTCAATGACGATCGAGGAGCATTAGCTGATTACAATCGCGCGATTCAAATTAAACCTAATGATGCTGATGCTTACGTCAGTCGCGGTGTTCTGAAGTTCCTAAAACTGAGCGATAGCTCGGGTGCAATTAACGACATGAAACAAGCAGTTAAACTATCTCAACAATACGGCGATACTATATCTACTAGCGCAGCGATCTACATGCTAAAACAATGGCAGCAGACCAGTGGAGATTGAAACTTTTGGGATGAACCTATCGCTCTTAAATTCGATATTTGTCTCGATCGAAGTAATATCCCCTGATAGCGATTGAGATGTTAAACATATTTAAAACTCAACCATTTTAAATACAATTGCCATTAGCGAACAAACTCAAGCATCGTTAGATGTGAGTATCGCTAGTAGGCTAGATATTCAACGTAATTGGAATTAGTCATGAATAACGAATTTAAAATTCCCGATCCTGAGACTAGAGCCAGATCGATAGCCAAGTTGAGAGCAGCTTGCCGATTGTTAGATTTGTTTAATTTACAGCTAGATGAAGCAATCGCAGTGGCTGATGCTCATTTACTCGAACAACGCCGCACGCGACGAGCCAAGTCTAATTATCTACCTACACAGTTCGAGAACTAACGCTCGTGTTTACAAGGGTAATTTGTGAGCGAAGATGTTAAGACACCAAACAATTGTGTTAAAACAGAAGTTTGCCCAATAGTGAACTACCAGCTCGATCCCTATGGCTTCAAATGACCGAGACACCATTCGCATCCGTGGTGCCAAACAGCATAATCTCAAGAATATCAGTTTAGAGCTACCGCGCGATCGCTTAATCGTGTTCACAGGGGTGTCTGGTTCGGGCAAATCATCCCTCGCCTTCGATACGATCTTTGCCGAGGGACAACGGCGGTATGTGGAGTCGCTGAGTGCCTATGCGCGGCAATTCCTGGGACAATTGGATAAGCCGGATGTGGATGCGATCGAGGGTTTGAGTCCAGCCATCTCGATCGATCAAAAGTCTACTTCTAATAATCCGCGCTCGACTGTCGGGACTGTAACCGAAATTTATGATTACTTTCGGTTACTATTTGGACGTGCTGGTAC
>JAJAZF010000586.1 GCA_026785875.1 Chamaesiphon sp.
GTGGCTATTCCTGAGTTAGACGGTGCGATCGAGCCAATCATCCTTTCCGGTCGTGACGGCATGACTGGGCGGGCAATTGCGCTCCAGGATCGGATCGAAGCGATCGCCGGACGCGCCATGAAGTGGGCAAACCTGCGCCGCAAGCCAAAAGTAGACAAGAAAGTAGCGATTACGGTCTTTAGTTTCCCCCCTGATAAAGGAAACGTCGGTACAGCCGCTTATCTCGATGTATTTGGTTCGATCTTTGAAGTCATGCAGGGCATGAAAAGAGATGGCTACGATGTCCAGGATATCCCCGCATCGGCGAAAGAGTTGCTCGAAGCCGTCATCAACGATGCTCAAGCTCAATACAATAGTCCCGAACTGAACGTTGCTTATCGGATGTCAGTGCCTGAATATGAAGCACTCACGCCCTATTCTGAGAAACTTCACGAAAGCTGGGGACCACCACCAGGAAACCTCAATAGTGACGGTCAAAATCTAGTTATTTACGGCAAGCACTTCGGGAATATCTTCATCGGCGTTCAGCCTACCTTCGGTTATGAAGGCGACCCGATGCGGTTATTATTCTCCCGTTCCGCGAGTCCTCACCACGGTTTCGCCGCTTACTATACCTACCTCGAAAAAGTTTGGGAAGCAGATGCAGTCCTGCACTTCGGTACCCACGGTTCGCTCGAATTTATGCCTGGTAAACAGATGGGAATGTCAAATGAGTGCTTCCCCGATAGTTTAATCGGGAATATTCCCAACCTCTATTACTACGCTGCGAATAATCCCAGCGAGGCGACAATTGCCAAACGTCGTTCCTATGCGGAAACTATTTCTTACCTGACTCCTCCGGCTGAAAATGCTGGACTATACCGAGGCTTGCAGGAACTCGGCGAACTCGTCGGCTCCTACCAGTCCTTACGAGATGGCGGTCGTGGTGTCCAAATTGTCAACACAATTATGGACAAAGCGCGGATTTGTAACCTCGACAAAGATATCGTTCTGCCTGATGTTGATGCAGGGACAATGGAAATCGAAGCGCGAGATAATATCGTCGGCTCAGTTTACAGCCGCCTGATGGAAATCGAATCCCGCTTACTTCCCTGTGGATTGCACGTCATTGGTAAACCACCTACAGCCGAAGAAGCAGTCGCTACATTAGTAAATATAGCGTCACTCGATCGGGAAGAAGAAGGACTCAAAGGTTTACCTCGGATTATCACCGATAGTCTGGGACGAAACCTAGAAGAGGTCTATCAAAATAACGATCGCGGTATCCTCGCAGATGTCCAACTGTTGCAAGATATCACCCTCGCCATCCGCGAAGCTGTTACTTCGATCGTTACCCCCCAAATTAACGATGAAGGACGGATTTCCCTCGTTGCTCGGTTGAACTTATTCAACATGGGGCCAAAAGAAGCTTGGGTCGAATCTCTCTACGCATCTGGCTATAAACAAGTCAATCTCGACGAGATCAAACCCCTATTCGCCTATCTCGAATTCTGCCTCAAACAAGTCTGTGCAGACAACGAACTCGCGGCACTGCTCCAAGGATTGGGCGGTGAATATGTCCTCCCTGGGCCAGGTGGCGACCCCATCCGCAACCCCGATGTCTTACCCACAGGTAAGAACATGCACGCCCTCGACCCTCAATCAATTCCTACCGAAGCCGCAGTTAAGTCAGCTAAAGTTGTGGTGGATCGGTTGCTCGATCGGCAAATGCGCGATAATAACGGTCAATATCCCGAAACGATCGCGTGTGTCCTCTGGGGTACAGATAATATCAAAACCTACGGCGAATCCCTCGCTCAAATCATGTGGATGGTCGGTGTCAAACCCGTCCCTGATGCCTTAGGACGGATCAACAAACTCCAACTGCTCTCCCTCGAAGAACTCGGTCGCCCCCGCATCGATGTGGTGATCAACTGTTCTGGCGTATTCCGCGACCTGTTCATCAACCAGATGAACCTGCTCGACCAAGCCGTGAAAATGGCAGCCGAAGCCGATGAACCCCTCGAAATGAACTTCATCCGCAAACATGCCCTCGCCCAAGCTGAAGAAATGGGGATTAACCTGCGTCAAGCCGCCACCCGCGTCTTTTCCAACGCCTCCGGCTCCTACTCCTCGAACGTCAACCTCGCGATCGAAAATGGCACTTGGGATAATGAAGCCGAACTTCAGGAAATGTACCTCGGACGCAAATCCTTTGCCTTCAGTGCTGACAATCCTGGCACAATGTCCCAAAACCGTCAAATCTTTGAAACCGCACTCAAGACAGCAGATGTCACCTTCCAGAACCTCGATTCCTCGGAAATCAGTCTGACTGACGTATCCCACTACTACGACTCAGACCCCACCAAAATCGTCGCTAACCTGCGGACAGACGGCAAAAAGCCTACGTCCTTCATCGCCGATACAACTACTGCTAACGCTCAAGTTCGCACACTCTCCGAGACTGTCCGCTTAGATGCACGGACAAAGTTACTCAATCCAAAATGGTATGAGGGAATGCTCTCCCACGGTTATGAAGGTGTCCGCGAACTATCCAAACGGTTGGTAAATACCAGCGGTTGGAGTGCGACAGCCGGAGCGGTAGATAACTGGATTTATGAGGAAACCAATGACACATTTATCAAAGATGAGGAAATGTGCAAACGGTTGATGGATCTCAATCCTAACTCGTTCCGTAAGATCGTTTCGACGCTCCTTGAAGTTAATGGACGCGGTTATTGGGAGACTTCAGCAGAGAATCTCGATAAGCTCCGCGATCTCTATCAGGAAGTTGAAGACCGAATCGAAGGTGTTGACTAGAAAATAGCTCTATCCTAAAACTTAACCCCTGTAGCTAACCCCTACAGGGGTTTTAGGCGTTGCTGAATCGATCGTCAGGATTAATAAATCTCTGAATAAATTTCGACTCGATCTAGATTCAAAAGGTTCGATCGATCGATGGGAGTATCCCACTTTTTAACCCTCACCCTAAATCCCTCTCCCTCAGGGATGAGGGCAGTTAACCTCCGCAAGCAAAAGTGGGATGCTCCCATTGAGTATACGTCGTGGATGCAGTGGTCGCGATTCGACTGGAGTATTCAGACAATACAGCGATTGTTACGGTGCAGGATAATGGGATTGGCATCGATCCAGCAGATTTACTGCATATATTCGATCGCTTTTATCAAGTGCAAGTCGATCGAGCGCGGGCGACAGGTGGAACGGGCTTGGGTTTGGAGATCGTCACCGAGAGAGAAATATAAGTCAGCAATTATCGATACTCTTGTTCAGAAGCTATCCCTATTTTACTGTCGTTTAATATCGAGGTGCAGCCTACGAGTTGGGCAAATAAAAATAATCTAAAAAACGACCGATCTTAACAAATTCTTAATGTGACTGATTAGGAAATTACGAATAAATGCAAGAGATAGTCAGTGTATGAATTTGAGACATTTTATCAAAAAAGTGCATGGATTTCCAGTCTTGAGATCCTATAGCCATACTTTTTTTTGGAAATCGCTGAGTAAATTTTGGAAATAAGCTAAGAACCCGCCAGTTTCAGGCATCGTGGACTCTAGATTTGCCACATAGAGTTTCTCAGCAAGCTGTAATTAGCCTATTTTGGCA
>JAJAZF010000587.1 GCA_026785875.1 Chamaesiphon sp.
GTTTAGCACAGGGGTTTTGGTTTACACAGCTCGATAATGTCCGCGCTCAAGCGCAGTTATTAACCCAAGTATTTAGGATTGAAGAGATTGCCCTGATCTATGGATGGTCGATGGGGGCACAGCAAGCTTATCACTGGGGTGCACTTTTTCCAGAGCGAGTGGCGCGGATTGTGGCTGTGTGTGGGACTGCCAAAACTACCGAACATAACCAGATTTTTTTAGAGAGCTTGAGATCTGCGCTGACTACCGATCGAACCTGGACGGGACAACGGTTTGAGGGGATACAGGAGCAGGGTTTTCGGACATTTGCCAGCATCTATGCGAGTTGGGCTGCTTCCCAAGCATTTTATCGAGGACAGATCTATCTCAAACTGGGTTATGAATCCCTGGAAGACTATCTCTGGCGGGGTTGGGAGCAGGGCTACCGCAAACGAGATCCGCACAATCTATTAGCAATGCTCGATACTTGGCTGCGTTGTGACATCAGCGATAATCCCACTTATTCAGGCGATTTCGATCGAGCCTTAGCCTCAATTCAAGCTAAAACTCTAGTAATGCCCTCGCAAACCGATTTATATTTCACGCCAGAAGACTGCGCCGCTGAAGCCGCCAAGATTCCTAATGCTAAATATCTGCCCATTCCCTCAATCTGGGGACATCGTGCTGGCAATCCTTACCAAAATCCCGAAGATGCTGTCTTTATTCGCTCTGCCGTGAAAGAGTTATTACTAGCTGCATAAACTAAGCAGCTAATAGTATAAAGCGACACTCGATTGGATCGCCCCCCAATTTAAGGTTGCAGATCGATACTAAATTAGTACTTTTTCTTACATTGGCTCAGTATTTGCAAACATCCTCATTAAGGGTAAGTAAACTCCACCTCAATATTTGGGAATACTAGTCTAGTTATTGTTTATTCTCAACTGTCATACGGTTTGGAGCATCGGAGCTAGTCATGAACGATCGATTAGTCATCTCACTCAGCCCAGAGCTAGAGGAGTTACAGCGTAAAGCTGAAGAATTATCAGTTTTAGAGGCTGATTTGGTGCAAGGGGAGCTAGATCTGGCGACTACTCATGGACAGTTGCAAAACTTCGAGCGAGAATATCAACAGATTATCGGTACTCGATATGCAGAGTTGGAACGAATCGAAATTCAGATCGCCGAGTATATGGCTTATCTGGAATCAAATCGCGACTTCAAACCCTCGGAAGATATCAAGCAGATCTATCGGCAGGTGGCGAAACTAATCCATCCCGATTTAACGACAGATCCGCATCAGAAGAGCGTTCGACAGCAATTGATGACGGAAGCGAATCAAGCTTATGAAGATGGCAATATCGATCGATTGAGAGAAATCTTACGTTCGTGGGAAAGTAGACCTGAAGCGGTTGAAGGTGAAGGAATTGGGGCGGAGTTGATTCGCATGATTCGGAAAATTGCCCAATGTCGGGAACGTCTAAGCGGAATTTGCCAAGAAATTGCCGAGATCGAACAGACAGAACTCTATCAATTGCAGGTTGAGGTGACTACTGCTAAGAAAAATGGGAAGGATTTATTGGTAGAGATGGCGAGAGATCTGGACGAGCAAATCGGTCAAGCCCAGGAAGAATTAACCAAAATCAAGGAAGAATTGGGAGCGAGATAATGACTGATAATCGAATCGAAGTTTCGTCAGTTAGCGATAATAGAATTGCTAGATATTCTTCTGATAGTATCAAAAAAAGCCTGAGCTTGGCTAAAAAGCTATCTAATCCAGAAAAAGATGATAACTATTACTTTAATTTAGGGGTAGCAGAGTATAAGCAGCAATCCTATGAGACAGCTCTCCATTACTTCGATCGTACCATTGAGATTAATTCTCAATGTATTGATGCTTATTTTTATAGGGGCTACTGTAATCAATCCTTAGGATATTATCAAGAAGGAATTACTGACTTCAGCCAATTTATTGAGTTGACACATGATAATACTAATGCTTACTACTGGCGTGCTGTATCTAGATATAAGTTAGGTGATTATCAAGGGGCTGTTGATGATTACA
>JAJAZF010000588.1 GCA_026785875.1 Chamaesiphon sp.
CTGATTCTAGTTGAGGTAAATCATCTAGAACGTATGTTGCACTATCTTCCCATTTTTCGATCGGGATCGATAAGCGATCTGGCTCATTGTTTGCCTCAACCATGAGTCGATCGAGATCGGGACTCAGATCGAAAGCATAAGTCTCACCTGCTTCAAATTCGATCTCCGTAGCTGGGCGTTGGATCGAAGTCAAGGCGATCTCGTCTACAAACATGTCCAAGCGATCGAGTGTCACTGAATTATCGGCATCGTGGGCAGCAAAAACTTCATCTAAATCAAAGGTGTAAGTAGCCTCAGCATCCGAGCCAATATCTTGCCAATTGGCAGCAATTCTCTGTAAATCTGTGTTGTACTGAGGCACTAGTGGCTGGCGAGCGATCGGGATCGTCTGCTCGATTTCAGTAGTATCATTAGCGGGTTGATGAATCAGATCGATTAAACTTTCAAACGGGATCTGCTGTTGGTGCAATCTGTCCCCGGGAGTATCGACAACTTTTGAGTTGTGTACTGGTAAAACTGAATCAAGCTGCGGCTGAGGATTTGACTGTTTGGGTGCTTGCATTTGAGCACCAGCAGCTACGAGTAGATCCACGATCTCCAAATTACCTTGGCGACAAGCCACTGCCAAAGGTGTTTGCCCGCGCTCGTTAGGGCTATCGATCGCTACGCCTGAATCGAGCAGTAGCTTGACTCGATTATTATTACCTGCCGCGATCGCGTTAAATAAGCTTTGAGTTTGGGGATCTACACTCATGATTGCTGTGTTCGAGTTTGCTGGGTGATGGGAGATGTGCCCAAGGCACTGCCTATAGTTTTATCTTTCCCAAATTAGCTACCACAATCGCCACGGTGGTTATTTTCCCATCTATATCCCGATCTTGTTTTCCCTATCCCCGATATTGGTCGATAATAAGAAGACTTCAGTCTTTCATTAGCGTCGATATGTTTGGTGTAATTCCTCTTAGTCTAGTTCTCATCAATGTCGGCGGGTTACTCACACTCATCGGCTTTTTTGCATATGCGATCGACGATCCGACGTTCAATTTGATTGGTTTCTTCTACGGTATCCCCCTATTCTTGGGCGGATTGGCTCTCAAATCAGCCGAACTCGAACCAGTCCCATTTACCAAAGTCACTCAGCCAAATACAATCAAGCTGCGCGAAGAGCAAGCAACACCCACACTCAACCAAATTCGCAAAGATGTTACCCGCTTTCGGTATGGACAAGAAGCTCATTTGGATATTGCCTTAGAAAAACTCGGACTAGCTCCAAGCGATGACGATCGTCCGGTGCTCAAAGGTTTAGAAGAATCTGAAATTGGTGGAGCTTATGCACTAACTCTAGAGTTTTATTCCCCTTTTATGACAATTGATATCTGGCAAGAAAAACATGAAAAAATTACCAAATTTTTTGGACCAGATGTCAAAGTTACGATCTCACCAGATGATGAAGAGGAAGAAATTAATCTGACATTAATTGTCGATCGTGCCAAAGAGCGAGTTACTTCTCCAGTCTAACTGCATACCATTGCAAATACTCTCCTGGAGCTAAATGCAGCTCACATATCGTGTCTAGCATATATTGCGCTCGCTCGTCTACACCAGTAATTTCCTGGACATCGAGCGGTAAATCATCCGCAGATGCGATCGCAATTTCTTTGAGTTTAGCAAACATTTCTGCTGGGGTGAATAACTGCTCCGGCCGATCTGTCTCTAGGAAAACATAAGCTTCGTTATTGAACATTAAAGAGTCTGTCATGGTTTTAGGCTTTAGGTTTTAGGTTTGATTCTATTTAGTAACGATCGGGTATTTAATTCCCATCCTAAAAATTTTGCTCTCTTGATTCGCTGTCTTGTCGTTTTTTTATTCGGGGGGAACCCCCGAATAAAAACGCCGCTAAACCCTCGGGGAACCCGAGGAGCGCGAATCGCTATCAACTGTCAACTGTCAACTGTCAACTGTCAACTAATTTATGAATCCGATCCTCGCGCTCAACTATGAAGCTGCTCTAGAATCTCTGGGTGCTGACTACTATGATGACGTAGTAGCCGCAGAATTTCCCCAACAGATTTTACGCTTTCGGAATGACGATCTGCTCATTCAACTGGGACTAGATCCCACAACAGTAAGTGACGAACATTTTACTGAAGCATTTGGTAAATTTGCTAGCCCACCGCATCCGCTCCTAGCTTTACGCTACCACGGTTATCAATTTGGTGAATACAATCCTGGTTTGGGTGATGGGCGGGGATTCCTGTACGGACAGGTGCGGGGTGTAGATGGCGAACTCTATGATTTTGGTACCAAGGGTTCGGGGAGAACTCCCTATTCTCGTGGTGGCGATGGGATGTTGACGCTCAAGGGTGGTGTTCGAGAGGTGTTAGCCGCTGAAGCTTTACATCAGATGGGTGTGAGAACTTCTCGCTGTTTTAGTATGGTTGAGACGGGTTTAGATTTGTGGAGAGGGGATGAGCCTTCGCCGACGCGTTCGGCTGTAATGGTACGATTTAGTCGTTCTCATATTCGTTTTGGTACATTCGAGCGGTTAAATTATCTCAAACGTAACGATCTGATTCAGAAATTATTAGACCATGTAATTGCATATTATTACAGTCATCTTCGTACAGTTGAGGGTGCCGATCGCTATGCTCAATTTTATACTGAATTAGTCCAACGAGTCGCCAAGTTAGTTGCTCAGTGGATGGCAGCGGGTTTTTGTCATGCGGTACTAAATACCGATAATATGTCAATTACTGGGGAAAGTTTTGACTATGGCCCTTTTGCATTTTTACCAACTTATAATCCTGATTTCACCGCTGCCTATTTCGACCACTATGGACGCTATAGTTATGGCAACCAACCAGGAATATGTAAACTGAACTTAGAACTGCTTCAGCAGCCTTTGGGTGCAGTGATAGACACAGCAGAGATGACTACAGCACTGGCTAAATTTGAGAGTTATTATTTCTCTCACTATAAAAAACTGATGTTGCAAAAGCTGGGGTTGGAGGGAGATACGCCAGTACGGGATGACTTACTGGCTGCAACACTCCAATTGCTAGCAGATACGCAGGTAGGATATCATCAGTTTTTCTTTGAAGTGAGTCAAGCATTTAAGCTCCGATGGATAAAGGATCTCAATTCGATCTTGAATGAGGCTGAACTAATGCCGGAAGTAGTGGCAAATTCTGGCTATCAGCAGTGGTTACAACTTTATCACCAAGCCTTGAGTACTATCCCTGAGTCAGAGCTAAACTCGGTAGATAGTCTCATGACTAAATCGAATCCTCAAACTATC
>JAJAZF010000589.1 GCA_026785875.1 Chamaesiphon sp.
AAGCATTTCACGGAACGCTCGATTTCTGAAATTTGTGATAACTCAGCAATAATGCTGAAAAATATTTGCAATAAATTATCAATAATTTATACTTCGATTGCCATACTCGTTATTAATACTGGATAGATCGGTAGAGTATGGGGAAATTTACTTAGCGTAGTAAGTGCCAATCGATACCCAATCCCCCGATTTCCGTTGAGAACGGTTGATGACCTAGCATTCAGTAGGTAGCAACTTGGGTGAATTACGTTGGCTCGATCGAAAGGTGGTAACGAACTTTGGAGATAATTGCTGGAATCTGAGAAATTCTCACATTACGATAGCTAGATCGATTTTCCGGCGGAGAGGCTTCTGCTTTTGGCGTTAGCTTGCCGTTGCTAGCGGCAGCGGTTGTGCCTACGGGTAAAACTACTAAATTAGGAGCTTGCTTGCAGCATTTAAGACAGCCAGTGGATTTCAAAGTCACACTGTCGTTTAAGTCATGACTATTTAATTGTTCTGCCAAAGCCGAGTATATTTCTTTGCCACCATTGTTGTGACAATGTGACTTTTGACAAATGAGAATCTTAACTTTTGGCTTGTTCTCAGGGGCTGCTTTTTCAATTGCAGATGCCTTAAATTTCCAGTCTTTTTGGATGCCTTCACAACGAATGCAATCGCCAATGGCTAACTTATAAACCAGCCCCGCTCTTAGCTCTTTAGGCACCTTGATGATGACATCTCGCTCTGCGGTTCTGAGTCGTAGATATTTGAGCTTGTAACCATCCAGCGCGCAAACTCCTAAAAATTTACCTTCTAGATGAAAATAAGTTTCACTAGTCATGGAGTAACTCACTGCCATTGCAATCGGCTCTCAAAGTGAAACATCGATCCAACCAATTAACCAGTTGACTGCGCCCGATCGATTGCGTCCGAGTCACGCTCCAAACTTGAATAGCCGCTGTGGGTGTGTCTACTGTCACTACTAAGAGTTGCCCTGTGGAACACTTACAAGGAATTTTTAACTCCTGAAGACGACGATGTATTTGCCAGCGATCTCCCCAAGCTGTATCGATGATGAAAAGACAATTTGAATAATTCATTATTTATCTGGATCGCGCTTTTGCTTAAATTCAGAATACCTCAAATGATAATTAGATGCAACAAGCTTAAATATATTCTCAGATAGCTGGCGATCGGTGCTAGCTCAAAATCCTTGAAAGTGCCTACTCAGCTAGATCTAGAGCGAATTACTGCCATAGTCAATGCTAATAAATTTTATCAATAGTGAGTTCGGTGGTAAAGCGGCTGATCCTAGATTCAGTCAGGTTTACAGCTCATTTTTTAACCTAGACTACTTATGTTAGAATATTCAACCTAGACTACTTTTCACAAATAATCACTAGTAATTAGTTGCAAAAAAGATCGACTAGTCTAGCCGAAAAATTAACCTTTAAAAATAGAGAGTGGGGAACCCATGACAGCAGTACAGAGATTAATGCGTGGATTTGGTGAAGTGGGAACTAATGTAGTGGGATTGGATCTCACAGTGACAGAGCCAGTCTGTGAGGGATTGAATATCGCATTGGCAAGTTTTCAAGCTTTGTATCTGCAATATCAGAAGCACCATTTCGTAGTAGAAGGCGCAGAATTTTACTCTCTGCACCAGTTTTTTGAAGATAGCTACGGGCAACTCAAAAGTCACGCTCACGATGTTGCCGAACGCTTAGATGGCTTAGGCGGAGTACCTGCGGCTAGTTTTACCAAGTTGGCGGAACTTTGTTGTTTTACACCTGAAGCCGATGGTGCATTTAACTGTCGGACGATGTTAGAAAATGACTTAGTGGGCGAGCAAGCAATTATTACCCTGATCCGCAGCCAAGCAAGTCAAGCTGAAAGTTTGGGCGATCGCGCGACACGGCATTTATACGAACAAATTCTGCTAAAAACCGAAGAGAGAGCCTATCATATCGCTCACTTTTTGGCTCCCGATACCTTGGTAAGATCTGTAAATTAATAGTTAAAACTTAGATGGGCGGTAATTTCCACCATCTAGCACTCATCGATTTTCTGCTACGCTACTAACCCCGCACCTGCGGAAATCCCCAGTAGGAAAGGATCTGCTAAACTATTCTGAATTAACATTGCCAGTTCGATAAAGCCTTAAAACTCCACAGAAACAGAAGCAATTACAGTGAATGGATCGCCAAAATTGTTAGCAGATGTGGGTAATCCGAAACTACTTTCGACATACTTAGCATCGCCAAGATTCTTAAAATTGAGTGCAAATCGCCAATCATTGCGCTTGTAGAAAATTGCCGCATCCGCAGTCAGATAACTTCCCAGCCGAAAGGTGTTCTCCAAATCGCCTTGGCGATCTCCCTTGAAATTTAGACCCGCACCAAAACCTAAACCCTTCATCTCACCTTGCTGAAGTTCGTAAGTTGCCCACAAACTCGCCGCATGTTCGGGCACCCCAAATAATTTTTTACCCACGAGTGTCGGATCTGTATCGGCTGAAACTTTGGCATCGGTATAAGCATAAGATGCAATTAACTTCAGTCCTGGTGCTGGTTCCCCAGAGATGTCGAATTCGATCCCCTGACTGCGTTGTTCGCCAGACGCGATCGAAAATAACGGGTTAGCAGGATCGGTGACGGGGACATTTTGCTTGGAAATATCAAAATATGCCAGTGTTGCAAATAACTTACCATCAAGGAAGTCTGACTTGACACCAACCTCGTATCCTTTACCACGTTGTGGTTCTAGGGCTGCGCCTGATACTGTCGTACCTGTATTTGGGGTAAAAGACTGTGAATAGCTGCCGTAGGCTGAGAGCTTATCATTAAATTGGTAGAGGAGTCCGAGCCGAGGGGTGAGGGCACTTACCGTTAAGTTAGTCTCTCCAGCGTCAGCAGTTATGCTTTCGAGGTTAGTAATTGTTTGAGAGAACGCATCATAGCGTACTCCAGCCAGGAGTTTCAAATTCTTGATGATATCAACTTGGTCTTGGACGAAAAAGCCAAAACTATTACCGCTAGTAGTGTTACTAGCGAAGACAGGGAGATCGGATTTGTTCGGCTTAACTACTCCATAAACTGGATTAAACAGGTCGAGTGTTGTCGGGTCGCCAAGTCGTGTAGTAATTCGCCCATCTCGATGCACATAATCTGCGCCGACCAACAGTTTATGCTTGAGACTACCCGTCGCAAATTCACCAGTTAAATTGGTTTGCAAGGTATAGTCTTTGGTCTGAGCATCTTGAGTAGCAAAAGCACGGGTGACGGTATTTGTCGTCTCATCAAGACTCCTCGGCAGGGAAATAACATTAAAATCATATTGATTGGATGCGTAGCGAAAAGCATTGCGGAGTTTCCAGTTGTCACTAAACTGATGATCTAACCCATAACCGATATTCAGGGATTGATTGGTGATTCGATCGCTAGGTTCGCCAGTAATTCGATCGCGTGGTACATTGGCTACACTCGTCCCAACTGCGGGCAATCCAAAATCGGCAGGACGATTGGAGTCGATATATTCTGCGGAAATAATCAGGTCGGTTTTATCGCCGACTTTCCAGGCAATTGTCGGGGCAATAAAGCTTTTTTGGTCGGGTTGAGTGAGATTCCGCACGCTATTGATGCTTTGATACAGCCCATTGACGCGATAGAGAACCTTGCCATCAGCGGTTAAAGGGCCAGAAACATCAAAGCGGGGGCTAATTAAACCACGACTGCCACCTTGAACTTCTACTTCATAAAATGGCTGAGATAATGGTTTCTTGCTGATGAGATTAATCAGTCCACCTGGCTCGATTGCGCCATACAAAATCGAGGCTGGCCCTTTGAGGACTTCCACTTGCTCTAAATTAGCAATTTCGGTGACTGGTTGGGTCCCCCCCTCGCCGCCCCCAAATTGTCTGAATCCATCCCGCAAGACTGCCGCACCAGAGAAGCCGCGAATGCTAAACGTGCCACCGCTGCGACCACTGACATCCCCATTATAATTAACGCCGCTAACATTACTCAGCGCATCTTTAACGTCTTTACTCTGCCTGTCCCGAATAATCGCCTGGGGAATGACTTGGACGGAGAATGGAGTTTCGATAATCGGCGTATTCGTGCCCGTAGCGGCAGCGGCATTCGGCGCGCGATAGGAATTGCGGAGGGACCTCCCGATGACGTTGATTTCTAGTTCTGGTTCGGCGGTTTGTGCTACAGGGGGAGAATTCGCACCTGCTTCGCTGGCAATTACCGTTGCCTGGGGTGCTCCGTTGGTGCCGATGACCGACACGCGCACGTAGCTGGGATTTAGTTGAATAACAGAGACATTTCCCACGCCTGGAGCGGGATTCACCGCTTGAAATGGTTGGGAGAGGGTGGCGTTGGGGATATCGAAGTAGAGGAGATTGCCGATCGATTGTGGGGTTAAGGTGCCGATTTTGCCAGCGGTTTCTAAGACTACTTCAATGCCATTCACCCCCTGATTGAGCTTAATTCCGGTAATATTCAGCGGTGCGGTCGTTGCCTGCGCTAGTAGTTTTTTGATTGTCGGTAAAATATCCCGACCCCGATTGCTACTTTGACTACTCGCTGTCTGACTGGTAGCACCCTGGATATTTTGCGCCCGAACGCTGGTGGGTAGGGCAATGAGGACAGCAGCAATCGCCAGACAAATGCGCTGGGCAAATAGTTGTTGACAGAAATTATATCGACCGCCAGAAGTATCACCTTGCATATCAAGTAAGAATTATTATCAATAAAATCTGATTTTACATGAGCGATCTCCGTTTGTCTATCCCAGAATGGACTTTTTGTCACAGTCCTAGATCCGGAGTGATGATATCCAGATGAGACCTTGTATGTGCTGCTAAAGTAGGTGCATTAAGATTTAGATACTCTCGATCCGACGATCGCTTACGACTAGAAATCGATCTCGATGGCAATTTATGGGGCAGATATCGAGAGCGGCTGAAAATACGATTGCAAGTTATTACCAATAGTCAGTAAGATTAAATGATTAACTTTAGCAAGTATCTATGCTCGACCCCACTGTTGCGAGGTTGTCTAAATATCTGAAACCTTCCCCACTAGTCGGGTTAGGGCTAAGTACGCTCGTCGCGATCGGTTGTGCAATCTACAGCATCACCTTAGGAACTAGGGACATTTCACTAGCGGTCATTTTCGACTCCTTTACCCAGTTCGATAATTCCTTCGACCATCTGATTATCCAAACGGTCAGATTGCCAAGATCGCTAATGGCGTTCGCCGTCGGTGCCTCACTCGCCGTATCGGGGGCAGCGATCCAAGGCTTAACCCGCAACCCCCTCGCCGAAACTGGGATCTTAGGCATCGAAGCTGGCGGTGCCTTAGCCGTAGTCGGTACATCCTACCTGTTCGGTAGCTCTACCCCCTCAGACTATGCAGGGGCAGCCTTTATCGGTGCGGGCATCGCGGCGATCGTTGTCTATCTATGCGCCGCCCTCGCTCCTGGTGGAGTCACACCCCTGAACTTGACGATCGCCGGAGCCGCGATCGCCGCATTTATCGCCGCCCTAACTACCAGCATCCTGATTGTCAGCCAGAGTACCTTAGAAGAAATTCGCTTTTGGCTGGCAGGTTCCTTAGTCGGGCGAGATTTCGACCTATTTTTACAGGTATTACCACTGATGATGGTGGGGTTAATACTAGCGTTTGCACTCAGTAGCCAAATCGCCACCCTGAGCTTGGGCGAAGAAATTGCCACCAGTTTGGGACAACACACCCTGATGATTAAGCTGTTAACGGTAACGAGTGTGGTGTTATTAGCAGGTAGCTCCGTCGCGATCGCTGGGCCGATCGGGTTTGTAGGGCTAGTCGTCCCCCACGGCGTGCGATTTTTCATCAAAACTGATTATCGCTGGATTCTGCCCTATTCGGCAGTCTGTGGTGCCATTCTCCTCCTGGTTGCTGATATCGCCGCCAGACTATTAATCCAGCCACAAGAATTACCTGTGGGCGTAATGACGGCACTTGTCGGTGCGCCTGTATTTGTCTATCTCGCCAAAACAAAAATCCGCGCATGAAAAACTGGCTAGCCATTCGCCCTCCGATCGTAGCCGATCGCCTTGCGGCGCGCTTGCGCGATCGACGATTGCCCCCGATCGCCTTAATTTTAGCGGGGTTGAGCTTTGCTGCGATTGTCATCAATGTCGCACAAGGTGAGTATCCGATCGCGATCGCCGACATTATCAAAACCCTGCTGGGCATCGATACTGGCAACCCCGATCTGCCATTCGTGATTCAAACTTTGAGATTGCCCCGCACCTTAGTTGCCTTTTTAGTAGGTGTCTCGCTAGCGATTTCGGGCGCGATTTTTCAAGGCTTAACCCGCAATCCCCTCG
>JAJAZF010000590.1 GCA_026785875.1 Chamaesiphon sp.
AAACCACACCGGAGGATGTAGTGTCCAGTTGGATGAACTCGCAGGGACATCGGGAAAATATGCTCAAGCCCGAAGCTCAGCATCTTGGTGTGGGGTATGCCAATAATTTCTGGACTCAGAAGTTTGCAAGACCCGCATGAGGATGAGATGTGAACACTTCAACTAGAAACCGATCAAACGTTTCTAGTCCAGCGATCGCAATCCAAAACTCAACTTGTACACTATCTGGATTGCGATCGCTTTACTCTGAAACCCTCGGCGATTCTCGAATTTGCATCGCTGTTCTAGATGGCCCCGTTGACCAATCTCATCCGTGCTTTGAAGGCGCGAATCTCACTCAGCTTCAAACTCTAGTTTCCGGTTTTGCAAAGTCTGGATCTGCTGCACAACATGGAACGCACGTTACCAGTATTATTTTTGGACAACCGAGCAGTTCTGTTCCTGGAATTGCCCCCGGTTGTCGGGGTTTGATTGTTCCCGTGTTTGCAGATGGGCAAGGAGGGTCTTTAGCGCCTTGTTCACAACTCGATCTAGCACGAGCAATTACCCAAGCTGTGCAGCAAGGAGCCAATGTCATTAACATTAGTGGCGGTCAGTTGGCTGCATCGGCTGAATCTGACCCACTACTGACGAATGCTGTCCGGTTATGTCGAGAGAACAATGTTCTGATTGTGGCGGCGGCGGGCAACGATGGCTGTGATTGTCTCCATGTTCCGGCGGCACTTGAGTCGGTACTGGCAGTGGGGGCAATGGATGCTCAAGGCAATCCGATCGGGTTTAGCAATTGGGGAGAGGCTTATCAATCTCAAGGAATTCTCGCGCTAGGTGAAAACATCTTGGGTGCTGTCCCTAGCGGCGGAACGGTGGCGAAAACGGGTACTAGTTTTGCGACTCCGATTGTTTCAGGCATTGTAGCTCTATTGCTGAGTATTCAAGTGCAACGAGGGGAAAAGCCTGACCCCCATGCAATTCGTGATGCCATTCTGCAAAGTGCTTTACCTTGCAACCTCTCGAAAGGGTCAGGTAGCCGTCGCTGTCTGGTTGGCAGCCTGAATATTCCTGAGGCATACGCCCTCATTATCAAAGGAGAACTTAAACCAGTGACAACCCACAAACTAGAGGAAATCATGATGCAGCCTGCCGATCGTGCGATCGAGCAATCTCAGCCAACTGAGATGATTGAATTCGAGTTGAAACAACCGATGCCTCAGTCTTCAGTGATCGGTGTTCAGCCTGCGGAAATGAATCAATTAATATCTGTACCAACAACTATGTCAATGGAAGAAAGCCTAATGATGATTACTGCTAGCAACCAAGCAAATTCTTCGGTGACTCCGTCTGAGTGTGCTTCTTGTAGTGGAGGTAGTCAAACTCAGTTAGTTTACGCTTTAGGCGAGTTAGGCTACGATTTCGGCACTCAAGCTCGTCGAGATTCATTTACCCAAGCGATGCCTGCGGAAATGAATCTAATGAATCTGCTGGACTATCTAGAGCAAAACCCCTTTGAAGCACAATCGCTGATTTGGACGCTGAATCTCGATGCTACGCCCATCTATGCGATCGTGCCTTCTGGCCCTTACGCCAATGTGACTTATGAGCGACTGCGCTCTTTCTTGCGCGACGATAACATTGAGCGGGTTTCGATTCCAGGGTCTATGGTGGGCAGTGTCAAGCTGATGTCAGGTGAAACTGTTCCTGCCATCGTCCCAGAAGTGCGAGGGATGTATGGCTGGTCAGTTGCCGCGCTAATTGAAAATTTAAGCCAAGCTTACCCCGGTCCCTCAGAAGCAGACTATCGCAATAAGATTCGAGAGTATTTGGAACGGATTTATTATGAGTTTCGCAATCTCGGTGTCACGCCCCAGGAACGGGCGCTTAACTTCTCCGCGACCAATGCTTTCCAGATTGCTGATGTCATGTCTACGGGTACGGCTGCTGATATTGGGTTGGATACTATCACGGTGGAGAAGAGTCCGATCTGTCGCGCTGATTCTGATTGCTATGATGTGAAATTACAGTTTTTCAACTTACAAGATAGCCGTAAAGCTGGAAAAGTTCATCGGTTCACGGTTGATGTTAGCGATACGATTCCGGTTTCGATCGGTCGAGTGCGCTCTTGGTCTGTTGCCAGCTAACTGGCATAAAGCACTCTTTCGGGCTGTGTCTGCCCGTTATCAGACGCGACCTGTGAGGGAGAGATTTTCTCGCTTGCACCTCGCAGAACGAACACTCAAAACAAGGAGAAACAACATGAAACTTCCAATTCAAGCTCAACCGATCGACAGAAAAGTGGGTTCCATTCACAATCCGCTGAATGAGTCTAACGGCGTGAAGCCTCTGTTCTTCTGTCCGGGGGGAGCTAAACTTGTCAACTGCGGACCAGGCAAGTACGCGATTGACACTGGCTTCATGAGCTGTGACTGCGTATAACGGATAGGAAATCCAATTGCTATAGGGGCTGTTGACATTTCTACTCCGCAACCCGACAGGCAGCGCGGTGCAAGTCTTGAATTCAATGCTTCCAACCTATGGATTGCTTCTGGATTAACAGTTGACAGTTGACAGTTGACAGTTGACAGCGAAGTTTTTAGGGTGGGGATTTAAGCCCGCTGGACGTTCTGGTCGGGTTCCCCGCCCAGTGGTCTCCCGCCCAGCACCCTAAAAACAATCCACCTAAAGGTGGGGGATTTAAACCCCTACACTTTGTTAAGGACTTGTAAGTGAGTAGTAACAGAAAAAACTTATTTATATCTGTTACTACTTGCTATCTCTTGGAGATTGAGTTAGATCGCGGTTCTTGTAGGGTGCGTGAACGTGCGTTTCACGCTGGTTAACTCAGCAAGCGCAATTAAACTACTAAAAATTAAGGAGAAAAAGCACATGGATCTTGTCCAAAAAGTTATTGCACTCACCAATCAAGAACGCGCTAATCATGGCTTACGATCCTTGGAATGGAATGAGCAATTGTTCAATGCAGCACAAGAACATTCTCAAGGTATGGCACACGGCGATTTCTTCGATCAGTTATCTCTTTTTTTATTAGAAAAAATAGTTTTCTGCACCACTAAGCTCTCTTACTCTATCTTTTTTGGAGCGATTTGCCTAGGCGATCGGCAGAATATCTCGACTTACTATGCCCATCCAAAATCGACAGTGGAACCTTGTTGGCTCGCTGGCAGTTATTATTAAATTAAGACTTTTTCTGTGAGGTACATCAGTATGAATTTTTTCGTCGATCTGACAAAATCACTTCTATCCCCAAGAGCCTCAAAGGGCTTCATCATCGGTCTTGTCATTGGTTGTTTCACTGTGGCAATTAGTAGTCAGGTTTTGCTCCCCTTCTTAACGGATAGTCCACTGCTGCCTGTGATTGGAAATTTAATCGGTGCTGTTTTCGTTGCCTGTTATGGGAGTTGGTTTGCCAGTAAAACTAAAGGTAGTAAAAATTTTGCTATTGGTTTATTTTTTATAGTTGGTTTATTGGGATTCTTTTTAGTTCGCAGTGTGCTTGAGGAGCGTTTTGTTCTTTCTCCTGGATCTCAGAACAATAATGTAATTACCTTCGCATTGAGTGGTGGTATTGCATGTACTTTGGCAGGAGGATTCTTTGAAGCGATAACTAAATCTGAGTGAAAACCCACACCTCAGCAGGTAGAATTGCACTGTCTAATAACCTGCTATGAGGTGTGCAAAGTCAAACCAATGGGAGCAGTCAAATCAGGGGCAACGGTTATGACGCGATCATTTATATTTCCCTTTAAGTTTTTACCAGTCTTTGCGCTCTGTTCTAATTCATCTAACTCTTCCTTTGAAGCACCGTAACTAATACCCAAATCTTTTAGACGAACATCTTTTAAAATAGGCGCAATTATAAAATCAAAATGATAATCAATCTGAGTATCATCAATTTCATATTGCAGATAGATTTCAGGCCAAACACCGTATTTTACACCTGCTTTTAATCCAGCTTTAGCGAGAGCCTCTTTGGGGTAACTACAGGATGAATGTAAAATTCGGCTCTGGTAGCATTCTAATCGTTGCTGTGAGCTAGTTCTGAAAAATGGGGAAATCGCTGTTTTAGAGCTAAAATTCAACGAGAGAATGCGCCTTTGAGGTTCATTTTGCAGGTTTTTGCCCATATCCTGACAGGGTAAGGAATCCATTTGTGGTGCCGTGAGAGGTTAGCAAAGATACCTGAAGGGGTGACAAGGGGGTCGAGCCGAGATAACGATACTGTTGACGAAAAAGTACATGGCTTAAAAGACTTTTTTAGTAACGATTCTAGCCTTAGCGGACAATTTTCCCAAAATGGCATGGTGATGCCTTCTTCGTTAATGTCTAGTATTTTGACTGGTTACAATTATAATATTTTAAACAACTTCTTAATGAGCAAAATACTATGAGTGCTAAATTTAAAAGAAGAGTTCTATCAATTGATGGTGGTGGTATTCGAGGCATTATTCCTGCAATGGTTCTCAATTACATTGAAGAGCGAACAGGAAAAAGAATAGCAACAATGTTTGATTTATAGCAGTCGCCACATCGGTTAGGACATATTAGTCCGTGTCCTTTGTAGCGTCTCGTAGAGAAGGCGGACTTTGCATTATGAGCGGCGATTTGCGGATCGCGCTCCTCGGGTTCCCCGAGGGTTTAGCGATCCAAGAC
>JAJAZF010000591.1 GCA_026785875.1 Chamaesiphon sp.
AATAGTTCTCCTTCAATAATTTCATGACGCAACCAGCCACCATCATCGGGCATGACATCGAGATCTGCGGTTGTCCAGTAGAGATTAGCAACCATTAGTTTTACTGGTAAGCTTATTTATTTGTCTATTATATCCGACCTGCTCAAGACAGCATTTGGCGATGGTTAAGATTCAAACAATGAAGGGGAGAGGCAATTCATGAATTACCCCTCCCCTCATTTGTGTACTCGATGATTATTTTTTCTTCGCGCTAGCCTTTTCAGCTTTAGCAGCTTTCTTGGCGGCTTCAGTAACAGCTAGAGCTTGTTGCTTGGCGAGTTGGCGTTCTTCTTCTAGTTTGTCGAGGTAGTAGTGATAGTCACCTAGATATACCCGAAACTCACCATCGCGCACTTCGACAATTTTATTCGCAACTTGAGAGATAAAATATCGATCGTGTGAAACAATTAACGCTGTCCCGTCATAGTCGATTAGGGCATTTTCGAGTGTTTCTTTGGCGGGTATATCTAAGTGATTTGTCGGCTCGTCTAAGATTAGTAGATTGGCTGGAATCAAGAGCATTTTCGCCAGAGCGAGGCGGGCTTTTTCACCACCACTGAGCGATTCAACTTTTTTGAATGCCATATCGCCAGTAAATAAGAATTGACCTAATAAGGTGCGGACTTCTTCATTTTTCCAGTCGGGAACTTCATCATGAATAGTTGCTAGGACTGTTTTACTGAGGTCTAATGCTTCTGCTTGATTTTGTTCAAAGTAACTAGGAATAACATTATGTTCGCCGAGTTGAATCGAACCACTAGTCTGCTGTTCCATCCCCATAATCATTTTTAATAGGGTAGATTTGCCGCAACCGTTGGGGCCTAAAAAGGCAATGCGATCGCCACGTTCGATGAATAAATTTGTGCCTAAAAATAGAATTTTATCACCATAGACATGTTCTAGATCTTTGATTTCTACTATTTCGCGACCGCTCCGAGGTGCGGGGGGAAATCGGAAACTCAATGTTCGCATACTCGATACTGGAGCGGCGATGCGTTCGACTTTATCGAGCAGTTTTTCGCGACTCTTTGCCTGGGTACTACGGGTTGCACTGGCTCGGAATTTTTCAACGAATGCTTGTTGTTTTTCGAGTTCTTTGCGTTGCCGCTCGAAGGCATTTAATTGAGCGGAAGAGTTCTCAGCTTTTTGTTCGAGGTAGGATGAATAGTTGCCGAGATATGTACTAGAGACACCGCGTTCTGTCTCGACAATTTGGTTGCATAACCTATCTAGGAACTCGCGATCGTGTGAGATGATTACCATTGGCGTTTCGAGCTTGCGGAGGTAATTTTCCAACCATTCGATCGTTTCTAAATCTAAGTGGTTTGTCGGCTCATCGAGTAGGAGCAAATCGGGAAATTGGAGTAAGATTTTGGCTAAACTCATCCGCATTTGCCAACCGCCACTAAATGCACTCACCAATCGATCGGCATCTTCCATTTCAAAGCCAACTTCTGGTAGGATCTTATCGATTTCGGCTTCGAGTGCATAACCATTTAAAGCTTCATACAATCGCTGAAATTTATCCATCCGATCGAGCAATTTATCAAGCTCATCACCACTAGCGGTTTCTAACTGATGGTGAATTTCATTGAGTTGGGAGTGGACGCGATTGGCTTCACCAAATGCTTGCCACAATTCTTCTTTAACAGTACGCGTCGGATCGACATCAAATTCTTGATTGAGATAAGCAATATTGAGACTATTGGGGCGGATGATTTCGCCGCTGGTGGGTTCGATCTGCCCAGCGATAATCTTCATTTGGGTAGATTTACCCGCACCATTCGCCCCTACCAACCCAATTCGATCCCCTAGCTTAACTTCCCAATTAATGTCTTTGAGGACTTCACCTGTGGGATAAATCTTGCAGATATGTTCCAGTCGCAGCATGAAATTAATTTTCTCCAGAAGTATTGGTAGGACGGCGGATGTCCCATATCTATTTTAACAAAACTTTACCACAATTTAGGGCGTAGGGAAGAGGGAAGAAGGTGAATATCTCTCCATCTCCCTCCTCTGCCCAAAATTGCTAAAATTAAGACTGAGTTATTAAAAATAAATCGGCGCATGATGGACGTAATGGAGTTTTTCCAGCACAGTGCTGGCAGATGGAGATCGAAACGCACCACTCATCACCTCGCATTTAGAAGATCTGAAATGGGTGAATCGGAGATCGAGGTAAAGGCACTAGCCGCCAAAGACGCGGAAATAATCGAGTTGTGTGAGTCTCATCAAGTCGATCCCAGTCTGGCTGTGGGCGGCTGTTGTGTGACTTGGGCGGCTTCGATGGGCTGGGATCAGGAGGGTGAAAATCATGAGGGTAAGACTGTATTTGCCTTAGTTCCCGATCCAGACAAACCTCGGAGCGGTCAATTACTGCGCGATCGCGGTTATGCTGAAATTGTCTCGGTAGCGGGACACTACCACATGGACAATGATGGTGGTTTGGTGTTGATCACAGAATACGACATCATGAGTTCGATCGAACGGTTCTGGTTCCCTAGTCCGAATGTGCGGGTGCGAAGCAGTACGGTAAAACGGATGGGTGGCTTTAGTACAGCGACATTCTGTACTGAAACTCGCGTACTGTCAGAGACTACGGAGCTAGTTGCAACGCCAGCAAATGTAGATCCTAGTCTCATCCTCTCTCCGCTCGGTTGGTGATCGCCAGCAACCAAACGGAAACATACCGCGCTGGGGTTGAATACCTGCAATGGATTCAACCCATGTTACCACCGCAGACGATCGACGTGATGGAGAATCTGCGCGATCGAGTCTCCATTTATAATTGGATCGGCAAGCAGATTGCAACTGTCAATCGATCGCTCCAAGTCCATCTTAATGCCTGTGATGAGTGTTTCAATCCGAGCGATCGCCGAGCGATCCAGATCTTCGCAGTGCCATTTGCTTCATCCATGCAGTTAGATGGCTTTTGTAATATTAATACCACCCCGACGACGATTTTGGTGGATGTGGGGCGAGTTGCGCCTCCTGATTGGCTGGCTCTAGTCGCTCATGAGTACGCTCACGCACATTTAGGCTATCCTGGGCACGATCGAGCATACGCCCAAGTGTTGAGTCATTTGTGCTTGGGTTTAGGGTTTGCCCAACCGTCAGATACTTCAGGCGATCGTAGTATATACTATTGGCCGCCATATACAGCCGCGATCGATCCTCTAGCCTGGTGGCGGGGCGAAGGATAGAGGGATGCTCACCAAATTCTATTCATACTCAGTATGAAGCCTAGCATGACTTCACCTGAATCGAGCGATTCAGGTGATTCTAGTAGCTCCATGAGATTTATGGCAACGCGTCTTTAAGTGCAGTTCTCGCGGCGAGATGATTGCGGGTGGATGTCAAAATCTCCACCTCTCGATCGAGCCGAGTGGTAGTATCTTGCATTTCGAGTAGGGCTTGTTGCTCTGAGGCTACACCGTAGAGATGACTAGCCACCCAATAGGAAAGTTCGATCGGTAAGTCTGGTAAATTCTCTGGTAGCTCAACTGGTTGTTCTGTCAGTTTCCCCGACAAGTGAACAACATCTCGCAGTAACCGCTCGACATCGGTCGCTAAGGGGCGTAAATCCTCCTCTGTGGGACGATCTTCGATCCACTCGACCAACCCGACTCGGTAGGGCTTCTCGCGGACGTATTCGAGCACTCTGAACCGTTGTTGTCCCATCGTCAAAACTTTCATCCGATCGTCTGGCAATTGCTGAAAATCGACGATCTCTGCACAACAACCGATATCTGCTGGTTGTCCTTTAACGGGGTCCCACATCAATACCCCAAACCGCCTGTCGCTACTCATGATCGTATTCATCATGATCCGGTAGCGAAATTCAAAAATATGTAACGGTAAGGGACGACCCGGAAATAGCACCAGTTCGGGAAGCGGAAATAGGGGAAGTTCTCTCACGGCGATTGAAGAAGATGGTGCCATTTGTGGATTCGATCGAAAGCAAGGATATAACTATAAGGTTAACGGATCTACCCCGATCGATGCTAGGTATTTTAGCAGTTGACAGCTAAGTTTGAGTAAATGGGGGACTTAAATTTCCAATCTGTGGTAATC
The DNA here is from genome assembly GCA_026785875.1 of Chamaesiphon sp. Lineage (GTDB taxonomy): Bacteria > Cyanobacteriota > Cyanobacteriia > Cyanobacteriales > Chamaesiphonaceae > Chamaesiphon. The sequence goes on from JAJAZF010000591.1 coordinate 4,114, forward strand.
TCGATCTCTCAACATTTGCGTTTTAATTGAGTACTGACTCACTCGAAACAGATCGACAAAAAAAGTCCTCAGATGAGAACTTTCTACAATAAATCAATAATTAGACATTTAGAGTTTTACTTCGATGTCTACACCTGCGGGGAGATCTAATTTCATTAAGGCATCGATCGTTTTTGCCGAAGGATCTTTGATATCAATAATCCGTCGATGGGTACGGGTTTCAAAGTGTTCGCGGGAGTCCTTGTCAACGTGAGGCGATCGCAAGACGCAATAGATCCGGCGGCGTGTAGGGAGTGGGATTGGTCCGATCGCGGTTGCTCCAGTCCGATTGGCAGTTTCGACAATTTTATCGCAAGAGGTGTCGAGAAGACGACGATCGAATGCTTTGAGACGGATGCGAATTTTTTGCTGAGTTACAGTTGCCATAATTTTTAGGTTTGGGTTTTCAAGGTACAGAAATTAATAATTCATCAGACACAAAGATAGAGATACACACGAGGTATATCTCTATCTTTAATTTAGGTAATTAACCTATTTGATGATCTTGGCGACAACACCAGCTCCGATTGTCCGACCGCCTTCACGGATTGCAAAACGCATTCCTTGTTCGATCGCGACTGGGTTGATCAATTCAACAATCATTTTGATCCGATCTCCAGGCATCACCATCTCAGCAGCACTACCGTCATCAGCAGTAAAGGCTTTGATGTTTCCGGTTACGTCGGTTGTTCTGACATAGAACTGAGGACGGTAGCCAGGGAAGAATGGAGTCTTGCGACCACCTTCTTTGTCGGTCAGTACGTATACTTCACCTTCAAATTCGGTATGAGGTTTCACACTACCAGGTTTGGCAATTACCATACCGCGTTCGATGTCGGCTTTTTGGATACCGCGCATCAGTACGCCTACGTTGTCACCAGCAAAACCTTCGTCGAGGGATTTCTGGAACATTTCTACACCAGTGATGGTGGTGCTACGTGTGTCGCGAATACCGATGATTTCCACGTTTTCGCCAACTTTGACTTTTCCGCGTTCGATCCGACCAGTAGCTACTGTACCCCGACCAGTGATGGAGAATACGTCCTCAACTGCCATTAGGAATGGTTTGTCAACTTCCCGTTCTGGAGTAGGGATATAGTCATCTACTGCTGCCATCAGGTCGTAGATTTTGTCTACCCATTCGTTCTCACCTTGGATCGTCTTGGGGTTGGCAATCATTTGCTCGACGGCTTTGACTGCGGAACCGGAAACGACGGGGATATTGTCGCCATCGAAGTCATAGAAAGACAGCAGTTCGCGAATTTCCATTTCGACGAGTTCTAGTAGCTCATCGTCATCAACCAAGTCGGTTTTGTTCATGAACACGACTAGACGAGGTACACCAACTTGTTTCGCCAAGAGGATGTGTTCGCGAGTCTGAGGCATGGGGCCATCGGCTGCGGAGACTACAAGGATACCGCCGTCCATTTGTGCCGCACCAGTGATCATGTTTTTCACATAGTCAGCGTGTCCGGGACAATCTACGTGTGCGTAGTGACGAGTTACTGTTTCGTACTCTACGTGGGCGGTATTGATGGTGATCCCACGCGCTTTTTCTTCAGGAGCAGCATCGATCTCGTCATACCTCCGGGCTTTAGCAGCACCAATCGCTGCTAGCGACATGGTGATTGCTGCGGTCAAGGTAGTTTTACCGTGGTCAACGTGACCGACAGTACCGATGTTTACGTGGGGCTTATTTCTTTCAAACTTAGCGCGTGCCATGGATAATTTCCTTAATTCCTCTTTAAATTTTAACTAGATTGCCACTGTCAAAGGGTTAACAGTCATCGAGCGATGACTGTTAATTACACCATTACCAGATTAAGGCAATCTCTGCTCTACCGATCGATTACTTCCCTTTATTCTTGGTAACGATCGCTTCTGCGACGTTGCGGGGGACTTCTTCATAATGGCTAAATTCCATTGAGAAGATCCCACGACCTTGGGTGTTGGAGCGGATCGTGGTTGCATAACCAAACATTTCCCCTAGAGGAACTTTGGCTGCAACTTTCGATAGATTTGGTGCCGCTTCTTGACCTTCGATCTGACCTCGGCGGGAGTTGAGATCGCCGATGACATTTCCCAAGAAGTTGTCAGGAACTTCAACTTCGACCTTCATGACTGGTTCTAGCAAGATCGCTTGAGCTTTCATGACGGCTTCTTTAATTGCGATCGAAGCCGCAATCTTGAAGGCCATTTCATTGGAGTCAACTTCATGGTAGGAACCATCAATCAGGGTGACTTTGAGGTCGATCACTGGATACCCAGCCAAAATCCCCGACTCACAAGTTTCTTTGATTCCTTGTTCGATTGGGTTGATGTACTGTTTTGGTACCGAACCGCCGACGATTTTCGAGACAAACTCCAAACCTGTTCCAGGTTCGGTTGGCGTTACCTCAATTACGACGTGACCGTAGTTACCGTTACCACCACTTTGTTTGATGTACTTACCTTCTTGCTTAACACTCTTGCGAATGGTTTCGCGATAAGCCACTTGTGGCGCACCGATATTTGCTTCTACGCCAAACTCACGCAACATCCGATCGACTAGAATTTCTAGGTGAAGTTCTCCCATCCCCGCGATTACGGTTTGGTTGGTTTCAGGATCGGTGTGGACGCGAAAGGTCGGATCTTCCTGAGACAGGGAGATCAGAGCCTTGGAGAGCTTCTCCATGTCCTGTTTGGTCTTTGGTTCCACCGCCAGTGAAATCACTGGTTCGGGGATGAATAGTGACTCCAGAATTACTGGGTTTTCTTCATCACACAAGGTATCACCTGTAAAGGTGTCTTTGAGTCCGAGTACCGCACCCAAGTCACCCGCACGCAGTTCGTCTACTTCTTGGCGATCGTCTGCTTTGAGGATAATCAAGCGGGAGATCCGTTCGCGCTTACCCTTGGTTGGGTTCAAGACGTAGGTTCCAGTTTTGACTACTCCAGAATACACGCGGATGAAGGTCAATCGACCATACTTGTCCGCCATAATCTTGAATGCCAATGCTGAGAACGGTTCGTTGTCATCAGCGTGACGCGCGACTTCCACAGTCTCATCATCGACTGATTTACCTTTGATCGCAGGTACTTCTGTCGGACAAGGGAGATAGTCGATGACGGCATCGAGGAGTGACTGCACCCCTTTATTTTTAAAGGCAGAACCACAGAACATTGGGACGATCGTTCCATCAATCGTGCCTCTGCGGATGGCAGCTTTGATCTCAGCTTGAGAGATTTCTTGACCTTCGAGGTATTTCTCGGTCAACTCATCTGAGGTATCAGCAACAGATTCCAATAATTTCAAGCGAAATTCGTCGGCTTTGGCTTGGAGATCTGCGGGAATGTCGCGTTCTTCGATATCTTTACCCATGTCATCGAGCGCGTAAAATGCTCGCATGGTTACGAGGTCGATCGTTCCAGCAAATTCGCCTTCAGCACCGATCGGAATTTGGATGGGTACCGCGTTGACACGCATCCGATCGAGAATTTGCTCGTAAACTTTAAAGAAATTCGCACCAGTCCGATCCATCTTATTCACAAAGACGATCCGTGGTACTTTGTAGCGATCGGCTTGTCGCCATACCGTCTCCGATTGAGGCTGAACACCGCCAACGGAGCAGAATACAGCAATTACACCATCGAGTACCCGCATCGAACGTTCGACTTCGATCGTGAAGTCTACGTGTCCTGGAGTATCGATGATATTGATCTTGTGATCCTTCCAAGTCGTACTGATCGCGGCTGCGGTGATGGTGATTCCACGCTCTTGCTCTTGCACCATCCAGTCGGTGGTGGCAGTTCCTTCGTGAACTTCACCAATTTTGTGGACAACCCCAGAATAGTATAAAATTCTCTCGGTCGTAGTTGTCTTACCCGCATCAATGTGGGCTGCAATCCCGATGTTGCGTACTTTCTCAAACGGGACGGTACGTGGCACAATAACCTCCTTTAGTGGTCGAGCCGAATATAAAACTAGTTAATCTTTATTAAGATTGTATACTTTTTTGGGGATAGTCGGTTGACGACAAGATCCCCAGCTTGCGTGAAAACCGTACTAAAAAATCTAGTAACGGTAGTGAGCGAAAGCTTTATTGGCTTCTGCCATCCGGTGAGTTTCCTCGCGTTTGCGAATTGCACTACCAGTCTCATTAGCTGCATCCATTAGCTCGTTAGCCAATTTGCCTGCCATTGATTTGCCCGCACGAGAGCGAGAGTAGTTGATCAACCACCGCATCGCCAGTGCTGTACCGCGTTCGGCTTTGACTTCCATCGGTACTTGATATGTAGCACCACCAACTCTTCTACCTTTGACTTCCACGAGTGGAGTAGCATTTTTAACTGCTTTTTCAAAGGTTTCGAGCGGGTCGTTGCCAGTGCGCTCTTCGATCGTTTTCATCGCTTCGTAGATGATCCGATAAGCGACTGATTTTTTACCGCTGTACATAATGCGGCGCACCATCATATTCACCAGACGGCTGTTGTAAACCGCATCTGGTGGCACTGGGCGTTTGACTACTTTGGTTCTACGGGACATAGAGCGAAAATTGAATTGGTGATTGGTTTAGGTACTGACGTTGTTACAACCTCTGGATGAGAGCATCGGTAGCTCGCCTTCGGTCACTTACTTAATTTGCATTGAGGATCGATCTAGGAATCTTCAGTGATGGTTTCAGAACATCTAACGACGATCTGTTCGCCATTTGCAACGAAACCGGAAACTACCAATTTATCTCTACTTCAGCAATTATCTATATTTGGCGATTACCTCGCGGCGCGGCTACGCCAATCGAGTGTCCATCTCTGGCACTCAAAGCAAGTACAGACAACACAAGACCCTCAGCATGGGCGTGTTTGCAGTTTAGCTGGGTGCGATCGGTCGGTGAGCTTATGAATATAAATAACGCACTCGTAAAGTATCGAGCGATCGCCATCTAAATTATGAAACTTACTTAGCAGCTTTGGGTCGCTTGGTTCCATACTTGGAACGACCTTGTTTGCGATCCTTCACCCCAGCGGTATCTAGCGTACCGCGAATGATGTGATATCTGACCCCAGGTAAATCTTTTACCCGACCGCCACGAATCATGACAACGGAGTGTTCCTGAAGGTTGTGACCGATCCCAGGGATGTAGGCAGTCACTTCAAACCCAGAAGTTAACCGTACCCGCGCTACTTTACGTAGAGCTGAGTTAGGTTTCTTGGGTGTAGTTGTATAGACGCGAGTACAGACACCGCGACGCTGAGGACATTCCTTCAGCGCGGGTGACTTGGTTTTGACTTTGTAGTCTTCGCGGGCTTTGCGAATGAGCTGTTGGATAGTTGGCATGTTTTAGAAAATTTTGACAGTCACCTAGCGGTTCCAACTGTTGACAAATTACCATTCTATGACGATCTGTTTACGCGTGTCAACCACAAAATTAATCTCGCGATCGAAACCAGTTAATTAAAATCAGGGATTTTATCTTCCTGCTTTCCCATAACGATCCAGAAACTCATCAGAACTAAGGGGCTTATGTTGTATCTGTCGAGCGATGGTAATGCTCATAAGCTAACTTAGCCAAACTAAGAGATAGATTTTACTCGATCGAAATTACGCGATGGCTAAAACTTCTGCTATCGATCGATGTTTAGCATCGCAATCTTCGCGAGTGTTGGGTTTCGCCCCTCAACCCAACCTACTTTCTAAAATATCAGAGGCGTTCTTGCCAGTAGTTTGGATCGCGACGACAACTCGCGACCGCCGCAATTACTATTCGATCTGGATAGGCTCGATATAAGATGGCATAGGAAAACTTGAGGGTCAAACAACGACGAATCTGGCCTTCAACGATCGGCCAGCGTTCTGGTGCGCCAATAACTCGAAATATGGCGTTTTCTATAGTTTCGATGAAATCCTGTTGTCTATCTTGCTGGGCAAAGAATTGCACAGCCTCTGCATATTCTTGCAAGGCTGCTGGGTGAAACTCATATTTCATTTCTTTGAGAGTTGCCGTATTTGTGCCAAGGCAATATCTCCAGGAATTGTTTGGACTGCGCCAAGATCGATTTCGGCAATGCGTTCTTGAGCTTTTTTCACGCCTTCGATCGATATATCTCGATCGATTTGTCCTGTCATGCTTTCCAGAATTTTGTCAATAAGGAGAGCTTTGGCTGCATCGGGTAATGCAGTTGCTTCTGAAATGAGTTGCTCTATGGTTAGCATTGGATTGTTTTGCTCCAAGGGAATAGTTTAATTTTAGCATTCCGCACTTAACTCTCCATCGATCAGTTTATAGCGATTATCTCCACTATAACGATCGAGAAACTCGCCAAAGCTGAAGGACTCCTGCTGTATGGGTCGATCGATGGTAATGGTCATCAGCTAACTTAGCCAAACTAATAGATAGATTTTACCCGATCGAAATCCGTGACGGATAAAACTTCTGCTATCGAGCGATATATCGAGATTGTAGGTTGGGTTGAAGAATGAAACCCAACAACATCTATGGTGTTGGTGCGTTAGTTGGGTTTCGCAGTCGCTCTGCCCAGCCTACGGACTTCTATGCACTGTTCCAAAATTGCTTCGATATCTTTCATGCCATACAAACGACTCAAAACAATTGGTTTTCCATCTCTATCCCCTGCTGTAGGATCTGCCCCAGCTTCAAGTAAGCATTCCATCATCTCTAACCAATGCTGACGAATCACAGGTGATGGAGCTTCTCCTAACTGATGAATAACATAAGACAATGGCGTATTGTTATTATCTGAGAGATCTGGATGATGGACATCTCTAATTAACCAACGCACGATTTCCAAATTCCCTGCTTTTACTGCGGCAAGAAAAGCAGTTCGTACACCAAATCTGTCTGGCACATCTGCTTGCAAGCCATCAGAGAGCAGCAACTCTATTTGCTCTCGATCGTTTTGCTCCACAGCTGAAACGAGATCGCGAAGTAAGCTTCTAAGTATAATGTCCATTAGCAATTTCTGTCGTCACCGTAGTTAGTATATTATCTGGAAACGATCGACTATCTGAGACTACCAACTTGAATTAATGCGATCGACTCGAACCCGATCTAGAATAGTTAGTTCATCGGTTATCCCTAGTCTTCGCCCCTATGTCTGCACTCACTGCTAATTTAATTGAAATTTTCTCGGCCATTCAAGGTGAGGGGCTAAATGTTGGGACGCGCCAGATCTTTGTCCGGTTTGGGGGCTGCGACTTGCGCTGTCACTACTGCGATAGCCAGCATACATGGACAAAGCAACCGACTTGCGAGATCGAGCAGACACCTGGAGAGCGTGATTTTGTCACTTATGATAACCCGATCGAGTCCTCCCAACTCCTGAGCTGGATCGATCGGCAAAATCGACCTCATTTGCACGATAGCATCAGTATCACTGGTGGTGAACCGTTATTACATGCGGCTTTCCTCGCTCAATTCTTGCCCCAAGTCAAGGCATTGACACACTTGCCGATTTATCTGGAAACAGGTGGACATCGACCTGGGCAGTTAGTCCAGATTTTACCGTACTTGGATTCGATCGGCATGGATATCAAGTTGCCGAGTGTTAGTGGTGAAACTCACTGGGAAAAACATCAAGAATTCTTGCAAGTATGTCGAGATGCCGCTGTCGATGTATTTGTCAAAATTATTATTTCTCAGACGACCGATCCTACCGAACTGCAACAAGCAGCTCAATTGGTTGCTGGTGTGAGCGAGCGCATTATCGTTTTTTTACAGCCAATGACAGCTTTAGCCCAACCCCATACAAATCCCAACTTATCAGCACCAACGCCAGCACAGGTATTGGCTTGGCAGGCTTTAATGAAGGAGTACTTACCGCAAATTCGGGTAATTCCACAAACGCATAAAATGATTGGACAGTTGTAATTTACAACTATAGCAATCCTAAATCAGATCCTTGGGTATCGATCCTGGTGCGTTACGGCTGCTACCTAACACACCCTACACTCACTCCAGTCATCTAGCTGCTCAAATAGGATCTCTGTAGAGATGGTTAAAAGAGTTGTGTACAATGTTGTCGAATCAATGTTCACTAATCGAGGGTAAATTGCCATGAATCCATTAGTCGGAATGCTTGTGAGTCAACTGGGTGGGCCAGCAATTCAACAAATTAGCCAGCAAATTGGCTCAGACCAAGGTACAACTCAATCGGCGGTAGGGATGGCTCTACCAATGCTGTTGTCGGCAATGGGCAACCGTGCGGCTACCGCCGACGGTGCTGAGGCGATCCATCAAGCCACTCAATCGAATGATGGCTCGATTTTAGATAATGTTATGGGTTTTGTTGGTAACGCTGGTGCGGCGGGGATGGGTAGTGCGTTACTCGGTCAAGTTTTGGGTGGTGGTAGTCACAATGCGATGGCTGATACCATCAGTCAAAATACGGGAATGGAGAGTGGTGCCGCGACCCAGCTATTAGGTATTTTGACGCCATTGGTGATGGGGGCATTGGGTAAATCTAGCCAGGAACAGGGCGGTTTAGACGCTAATGGGATTGCCCAGATGCTTGGCTCTTTTGGGGGCGGGAATGACCTGCTAGGCATGGCAACAAGAGCGATCGATGCTGATGGGGATGGCAATATTGTGGAAGATTTGGGGAATATTATCGGTAAGATGTTTTAGGTTCGAGAGTTAGTGCCCTCATCTCCGGATCTTCTCACTGGCGATGAGGGCAATCCGATGCGATCGAATCACAAAATCTGATACAATCAGGTGCTGTTTGGGGCTGTAGCTCAGTTGGATAGAGCGATCGCCTCCTAAGCGATAGGCCGTGGGTTCGATCCCCGCTAGTCCC
>JAJAZF010000592.1 GCA_026785875.1 Chamaesiphon sp.
CGTTAACCGCGATCGCCGATTTATTCAGGCACGAACGAGTCAGTATCTTGGGAGCTAATTCACCCCCAGGCGATGCGGAAACGATCGGCCAATGGTTGACAACCTGTGGTGCAGCGGTGCGTTCTTATTTATATCCCACGCTCGTCTCTGCTTCGCAACCCAAATCGGCTAGCGACAGTAGCGAATTCTTAGATGATTTTGAGTTGACTGTTCAAGCATCTTTATTGACCCAAACGATCGAACGAGAAGACGCGATCGAGCGCGATCGTCAGCGAGCGCAATTACAGCAAATACTACTACGGGCGTTGGTCAAATTCAATGTCGAGTCCCAAAGATTGTTGCAAATGTACTATGGACAGGGACTGACCCAACAGGAAATCGCCCTGCAATTGGCAACCAAACAATATACCGTCTCGCGGCGACTGACGAATGTGCGCCAGACCCTCCTCGCTGCGCTATGTACCTGGAGTCAAGCCACATTGCATAAATCTTTAGACCCGGACGTAATCAATCACATGAGTATCGCGATCGAGGAATGGTTGACAGGACATTATGCTCCTCCAGAGCTGCTTGCCGAACATCAATGAGGTCATGGCCATGAACACTCTGTCTAGATTATCTATGTTTGCTACCCCCGGATTATACTTAGCGATTCCCCCCGACTCCCAAGCCCGATTTTGGCAAAAATCCGCGCGCGATTACTCCATTGCGGGCAATCGGTGGCAAGCGGCACTCAACCAAGCTTGCTTGGATGGGTTGTTGCCCTGGCTCCAAGCCGAGCGCGATCCCACCGCACAGGTATGGGCAAAAGCTGCCAGCCGTGCGAGTTTCTGGGAAGTAGTCAATGGCGCGGCCATCGATCTTCACGATCGGCGATTGGTACTGATTCCGACTACCGCGATCGATTTTGGTGAGTTGCGCGTACCCCAAGAATGGATCGATCTTCCGAGTTGGGCTGGAGACTATTATTTGTCAATCTATGTCAACTTAGACGATAGCGAAATTCAGGTACTCGGCTACACCACTCACCAGCAGTTAAAACAGCAGGGACAATACGACCCGCTCGATCGCACTTATAGTTACGATGGCGATGACCTGATTCCCGATCTCAATGTCCTATGGCTGGCGCGGCAACTATGCCCCACGCAAGTCCACCGCGCCGCAATCGCTGCCCTGCCCCAAATCCGGCTGGAACAGGCCGAAAACCTGCTCGCGCGGCTGGGAACGCCCGCTCTGCTCAGACCGCGTTTAGCGGTCTCCTTCCCACTGTGGGGGGGATTAATGGAGCATAGTGGGTGGAGACAACAGTTGTATCGCGATCGCTTGGGGTTGCCCGAACAGTGGTCGATGGCGAAGTGGTTCCAATCCGAGATTTCCGAGCTGGGACAACAATTAGGTTGGGCGATGATGAGAATGGAGCCTAATTTAGTTTTGGCGCGGGGTGAATATAGCTCGACGACCAAAATTCTCCTCCGGCAACTCACAATTGCCGGACAAGCTTATGAATTGCGGATTTTTCCCACAGGTGCAAACTTGTGGCGATTTGAATTGCACTGTACGACAAACAGTCAGATTGCCCGTGGGGTCAAGTTACGATTGCTCACCGCAGATTTATTACCGTTTGCGAATAATGAAGATCTGGCACTGACCGCCACCGACAGACTCTATCTCGATGTCCATGTGAGTCCGGGCGATGGACTGGTGTGGGAAATCGAGCCGCAACCCGACAGGTTCGATCGCGAAATCCTCCGCTTCTAAACGAGTAGCTGCCGTGCATAAAAGTTGAGCGTAAATCGTAGAGTTAATTAGCACCAAATACCTACCGATTTACCTCACTCAAATTAATGGGCATCATTGAGACCTACATTCAGCAGGTTATTTAGGATAAAAAATAATATTGTTGAGAAGAAGAGCCAAGGAACTGCAAAATCAGGGTTTGCCTACTTGTAAGCTGAATCCGAGATCTAACTCCATCGACAAAGACAAGATGAACAGACTGAAAACACTGAAGAATCCAGCGTAAAGTAGGACGGGCAGTAGGTTTACCTTTTTGGTTAGGGAGAGTAGAATGAGCTTCTTCTAATGCTCGGCGGAGTTGGCGTTGACCAAGACTATAGACCATCAGAGCCAGAGTCATAATCATCGCTAGTGCCATAATTCGGTTAGTATTCTTGAGAAAAACTCGTGAAGCAAAGAAGAGAGGATCTTTGATAAACCGAAATCCTCGTTCTGTAGATTGTTGAGCCTTGTACTCTTTTAAAATAAGATCCTCGGTCCACTTTTCTTGATGTAATTCTGGAGAAATGGAAGTGGTCAAGTTTTGCTCTTCATCTAATAAGTTAGTGGCTAAGATAAAACGCCCTGCTTGATTACGATGATTTTTAATAACGATTTCGTTCTCACACAAGGTCGATTGAATCTGATAAGTATAGTGACTAACTTTATCGTCAGGTCGAGGTCTTCCCTTGCGTTGATAATGCGGTTTTACAATAATATTTAACTCACAGAGTAAGTGATAAGGAAGAGTTTTCTCGAAATTTGCTGCGGCAATTAAAGCATCAGCTTCGCAGGCAAATTCATGATTTGACAACCGTTTAAGACTTGATATCTTGGTATCCAAAGACTTAGAAATACGCTTTAATAAAGATTTAAGATCCGCCGACTTGCGCTCATCGCTTTCTACAATAACCCATAATTGTTTAATTCCAGCATATTCATGACAAATGGAGCAAGATTGATAACCTTTATAAAGGCTACTCTTACTAAACTGTTCTGGTAATAAGGTTTGTGCTAAATCTTTGGCTGACTTAATTGTGAATGGTACTCGGCTAATCCATTTAATATTATATTGAAATTCACTCAAATTTGGTTCAGTATAAAAAGCTGCATCCATCACATAGACCGATGGTGCTGCGGCACTCCATTGAGTTTTAAACTCTTTAATCATCTTGACAAAAGCCTTTTGATCTAGTTCATTACCAGATCCCACTTGGATAAATAATGGAATACCTTCATCTTCTACTGTCAACAAAGTTAATGTATATTGTTTGAGATCTGGTCGATGGTCACGAGAGTACCCATGTGTAATATTTATGGGAACTGGTTCTAAATCTTCTTCATCTTTTTTATTGTTATCTTCTTGTGCTGAGTCCTGCTCTAATGGCAGATCTACTGATAAATTCTGTTCTATTTCTGCCTCTTCTAATTGTAGATATTTTCCATGAACTGCCATACTTGTTCCATCAATATGCGCGATCTTTGGATCGATCTTAAATCGTTCAGCCATTAAGCTGGCTATTTTTATAAATAGTATTGTTATTCCATATTCATAGATCTGATCTAGTACTCTGCCGATTCGACTATCATTTAGGTATTCTGCTTTTATTCCTGCCCCAATTAAATGTTCTGTTGCTTTCCCTTCAAAAAACTCACTAAACAAATATAGTGGAGCGGTGAGAAA
>JAJAZF010000593.1 GCA_026785875.1 Chamaesiphon sp.
CGAAGACCAACTCTCAGAAGCCCCAAAAAGAAGCTGAGAGCGACCCAAATCATAAAACGTGGGGCGAATTCTTCAAGATGTTGGATATAGACGCTTTAGCCGCTAAGGATGCTCAGAAGGTGGAGAACATCGAACGGAGAAACAAACAGGTTGAAGCAGGGATAGCCAAGGCTAGAGAATTAGGCTTGGGGACTTGGAAAGTCGATAGAGCAGCCAGATCGTTCGTGAGAGTAGAGAATAGTTAATTCCCCGTATAATCGAAATAGCCCCCACCAGTGAAGGCGAGGGCTATTTCGATCGAAAGACTGCTTGCAACAGCGCGATCGAAGTTAAAACTAACAATTAATATTATGACGCAAGCCAGAGAACCAGACGATAGAGATCTAGACCGAACGCTAAGGTCTTTCGATCGCAGACTTAGCAGACTTGAAGATACACAGGTAACATGGCGCGAACTTAACAACTCTTTCGACCGCGTGTATGACGAGTTTGACGCGCTTGAAGGTCAGATGAATAAGCGGTTCGACGAACAAGGTCAAAAGCTAGACGAACAAAACCGGAAGATCGATATTATCCTGCGCCACATTACCGGACAGGGTAATTCAGAGCTACGGGAATAGACCTTTTACCACCATATTTACCACCGCCATTTTTCAAGAACGCTTCAAAGTCTTACCAGCTAGAGATTTGAACTATGTCAGCACCCTACCTTCGGGAAGCAGGGGGCGGAGGTTCGAATCCTCTCATCCCGATTTAGCTGAAATTTTGTCTCGTGGGTTAATCGAACTGGTATCGTGGCTCCTGCGATCGGTTTGGGAACGCGAGTCTAATGATGTGTTCCTGATTGGATCACAGCATTTCGATCTATCGATACTGGAAGGTCGTTACTATTTCGATCGCCAGGAAAATCTGACTAAACTACTGCAAAGTTTGGCTCAAGATGCACCCCAAAATCAGGTGGAAGACTTGATTCGCCATCGGTTGCGGGAGATGTTTAAGGCTACGCGCAAGACCTGTTATGACGACGTGTTGCCCTTGCCGAGACTAGAAGAAGTAGCCGATCGAGTGCGTAAGGGTCGAGTATTATTAGTTGTCAATCCAGACTCGAAGATTCCACCGGATTAGGTGCAGAAATTCTTTGAAGCCTTTTAACGGCGAGGATCAGCTCGAGAAAACGCTGGTGTCTAGTCCATCTAAGTTGTTTCTGGATGTCGAGCAAGATTTTGAGGCAATTCGGGATAAGGCACAGGATCTATTGTGGCCGGAGAATCAGGATGATGCGCGGTGGGCTGATGTCACCGCGCGATATACTCAACAGGCGGGAATGCCGTGCTTGCCACCGAAAGGATTGGAAACGCTCAAGAAAGCATCGCGTGTAACCGAGGGCTATGGGAGGACTTGGGGAATGGCTATGTCACCAAGAAGCCGAAGAAGAAAACGACTTAGGTGCAATTTATCCCTGAGTCTACGCCTGACGATTATTGGATTTATGAAAATGAGTAAATATACTTTTTTTGTAAAAAAAGTATATTTACTTTTGGTTATGGAAATTGCAAAGATTATGATATTTCCCTAAGATACATAGATGAATTCAAGATTGATTGTATCGTTGATATCCGGCTAAGTCCAAGAGCATGGACTCGAAAATGGTATAGAGATGCGATCGAGAAACTTTGTGTCTCTAACAAGGTTTAATATTTAGCTAAAGCATCTCTAGGAAATACATCTGGACGTAGTAACTGGCAGTTTGGCGTGAGGATCTGCCAGAGTTAGAACGTCAAGAATTAGAAGTTCAAATGCTGCCTAAAGTGTCTTACCGCGAGTGGGTGGAGCAGTCTTATCGTCCTGAAGATGTGATGGATAGCGTTCATAAATTTCCTGATAAGTCATGGTTTTACAACATCTCCAAAAGCTGACTATATATAATTATCTTTTCACATCGTTATCCGATCGGCAAATTTAGCTTTACCAAATCGTACTTAAATCTAGTACGAATCCTGACAATACATCTTCACCGCTGAGGCTAGTTGGAGACTGTAGAACTTCGACTTCTTGTCCTAGTCTATAGATTTCTACCTGCTGTTTCTGAGGGTTAATTAGCCACCCCAACCGCACCCCATTAGTGCGATACTCTACCATCTTTGCTTGAAGGGTTTTCAGGCTGTCAGTTTTAGATCTCAATTCAATGACAAAATCAGGGACTAAAAGGGGAAAAGTATCATCAAATGAGATATTCTCAGCCTTAGAATTTTCGATCCAGGTGACATCTGGCGATCTGACTGCGCCAGACGGCAGGGTAAAGCCACCAGAAGAGTCAAAACCTTTCCCTAATTGAGTGCTTTCTATCCATTTAGCGACTTGAAAGGCTAAACTAAAATTTCGTCCTGAGCTTTCTAGTCCCGCTGGTGCCATCGTGACTAATTCTCCGGTAGCTGTTAGCTCCAATCGCAGATCTGGATTATCTTGACACAATTGCTCGAACTCTGCGTGGTTAATGCGCCGAAGAGTGATGCGACTTGTATCGACTAACAGTGGCTTGATTTCTAAGGATTGCATAATTTATTAATTAGTGACATTTCCTGTTTTTAGTGCCTTAACGAAGCTTGCACCATGACTAGCATCGTTCGTATCTAATATTATAAATGTTCGGCAAGGCGATCCCACTCGATAAAAGTTACGACGAGATTTTTATCCGATCGTGGGTACCCTAAATTGTCGGTTTAATGGATTACCCCACACCAAAACATCATCAGCATGAACTCCATCAACCGCTTTTCTTCTCGCCGCCAGCGACTAGACCACGCCTTTTTGCGCGATCGATTAAAATCTGCCAAGTCCTACAAACGCATTGTAGGTTACTTTCGTAGCTCCATTTTCGAGCTAGTCGGCGAAGAAATTGCCTCGATCGATACTGTCCAGATTATCTGTAATAGTGAGTTAGATGCTGCTGATGTCGTCGGATCCAAACACGCCCGCGAGATGGCACTGAAAGAACGCTGGAATGGAGTCGCCTGTGAAGTAAAAGCACTGCTATATCGCGATCGATATCGTTACCTAGAGCAGCAGAATGCCCGCCACCAAAACGGTACTCCGTTTGGTGGCGGATTGGTCGGGGGACCCGACCAGTAGATGAATGCGTGCTGGGCGGGAGACCCGCCTAGCCGTGAGGTGACGATTGCCTGCCCGACAAGCCCTGCTGGTCGGGTGCCCCGCCCAGTTGACAATCGGCAGATCTCGGAAGGAGGGCAGGCATGTTGTCGCCCACAAATTCATTGTCTTGGTGTATTTTATCTGAATTTTTCTGGATAAAACTATGTGATCATTGAGAAATGATAGTTAGAGAAGCCAAGCTAAAACACGGTACAGCAGAGCAATATTCTGCCATTGATGAAGCGATCCGAACAGCACAGTTCATTCGGAACAAAGCTGTTCGTTATTGGATGGACAATCAAGGTACGAGTAAAGCCGATCTGTACAGCATTTGCAAAGACTTAGCCAAAGAGTTTGAGTTTGCCAAAAAGCTTAACTCAGCCGCTCGTCAGGCCAGTGCTGAACGTGCTTGGAATGCTATCTCTAGTTTCTATGCTCGATGCAAAAAAGGCGCGGGTAAAAAGGGTTTTCCAAAGTTCAAAAAACATTGTCGCTCTGTTGAATATAAAGTTTCAGGTTGGAAGCTATCGGAGGATTGTAAATCAATCACATTCACCGATGGCTTTGAGATTGGAACATTGTCAATATTTTGCAACAATGAAACTCAAGAAGACTTGCATAGATTAAAGATTAATCGGGTGCGGATTGTGCGTAGAGCAGATGGGTATTACGCTCAATTCTGTTTTGATGCAGATCGCCAAGAGCAAGGGGAGTATTCAGGTAATGTTGTCGGGTTGGATCTAGGGCTGAAGTTTTTCACCAAAGACCAAAATGATAACGCTGTAATCTACCCTCAATTTTTAAGAAAAGCTGAAAAGCAACTCAAAAAAGCTCAACGCCGATTAAGCAAGAAATCTGTGAAGGGTGAATCACCTCTGCTAGGCGGGTTCCCCGCCCAGCAATCAAAAAACTACCATAAAGCACGGAAAAGACTAGGAAGAGTTCATCTTAAAATTCACCGCCAGCGAAAAGATTGGGCGATTAAGCAAGCCCGAAACGTAGTGATGTCTAACGATGTCGTGGTGTATGAAAATTTGCAGATTGCGAACATGGTCAAAAATCATCATTTGGCTAAGTCAATCTCCGATGCTGGCTGGTATCAATATACTCAATGGTTGGACTACTACGGCAAGATTTGGGATAAAGCGGTTGTGGCGGTGTGGCCTAACTATACATCTCAAGATTGTTCTAATTGCGGTCATCGAGTGAAGAAGTCTCTTAGTACTAGAACGCATTCATGCCCCAACTGCAAGATTGAGATTTGTCGTGACACGAATGCGGCTTTGAATATCTTGGACAAAGGGCTAAACGTTCTTGGTATTGAGTGGAATAAAAACAGTACTTCTGGGCAAGAAGGATCTGCCTCTGAGAATGAGGAAAAGCGCGGGGAGAGATGTACCTCTACAGTCAATGAGCAAGTCTTCGACTGCAAGTAATTCTCTGTGAACCGTGAACAAGAATCCCCCACTGTAGCGGTACTCCGCTCAGTGGTGGGAGTATGTCAATTGTACGAGTTGCTAACCAGTGGCAAAGTCGAAAAGGCGGGTTTAGTGCGAAAAAAGAGCGACCGAATAATCTGCTCGACTTCATGCTCAAAATCGGTCATCGCACCCAAAACCTCCTGCTCGGAACTTATGACGCTGCGCTTACAATTGGGACTACCCGATCGAACATTTTTCACCGATCGAGGCTCCGGTTCATTAGGATTTCTCGAACAACAAGCGATCGGTCAATCCCTTGCACCAGAATTCTTCAAACAGCACAACCCCATCCTCCGCCACACTGTATTGCGTCGCCGCCAAACATTAGAAGAAGCGAATTTGTTCGAGCTTTACCTCCGGTTGCCGCACCGCCGAAAAAATGCTTCAGCGGGAATTGTTAGATGATGAAGACCAAGCCCTGCTGCTGAATGATGCCTTGGGTTCCCTCACCTCAGAAGAAGCGGCACACCTCCAGACAATTGTTGAAGAACTCTCTCGATCGGAAGCCCGCGACCCTAAACGCAAGTAATTATCACGCATAAAGATCGACTGTAATTGTTAGTGAATGCTTGATGTCTAAGTTGAAGCCAGCAAATTAGCTGAGGATTTGTTCGAGTTCGATCGTGAAGTGAATATTTGAGTCAGTTACCCAATCGGTGCTTTACTATTTTTTAGGCTTTCCCACAGCGGCTTCGGCATCCATCCGGTTGCAAATTGCTGTTAAGGTTGCCTCTTCTGCTTCTTCCATCATTGCCATTGCCAAGTAGATAGATGTAGCCGCATACTCCTCAGCCTTTTCCGCCCGATGTTCGAGTTTCTTGACTTCACGACTCGCTTTCCACTCATCGACGCTCGATTTTAGTTCAGATTCTTTGAAGAAAAAAATATGCTATTAAGTTGCCATCTGACATCGAAGTAATCGATCGCAATAGCTTCGGCATCAGACAGCACCCAAAATAACTATTTGATAAATTTATAGTGCGAATTTATTAACTTTCATGTTAAGTCAAAGTTGTGAGGATTTCGTGAGTAAATTATTTCCGAGCGATCGCTATTAAAAGTATTTATCTTAATACAGCACTTTCCAGCTATGTGGAGTACACAAACGTTATTGAAAGACTGACTTGGTAAAGGTTCTGTGTACTGCATGAATGAGGAAAGTGCTGTATTTAATTCATTGTTTCATGGCTTTTAATTGCTACACTTAATCAAAATCATCTAATCTGTCTGTCTATATATCGAAGGATTTTAATTTTAGCTTCATAGTTAGTCAAACCCTGGTCAGTTAGGCTCTCCGAAATCTCAGAGCGGCTGAATCAAATTAGTTTGCGGCTGTGAATCGACGATCCGCTCGGCAGATTCAGCATTTGCTAATTTTAAAAAGGCATTGAGCGGTCCAAAATTGGTAGCATGAACGATCGCGGGTACATCATAACCCTTGAGGTCTACCGAACACTCTTTAAACACCCGATGTTTACCGAGTACGGGTGCTAGATAACGATAAGTAGAAGCTCCGATCGCAATTTCAGCATTGAGTTCTTTGGTGATCGTTTCTAGCCGAAACGCCGCATTTACAGTATCACCCAAAGCAGTATAGTCGGGTTGGTCGCCACTACCAGCATTACCGATCATTGCATGACCAGTATTTATCCCCGCCCCAATTTTTAGCTCAAATGGGAGCGGATATTGCTGGCTCAACTCTCTGGTCATTTTGTTGAGATCGTCAAGTGCCAAGAGAATATTCATCATCTCTTGCTTAGTGACAGTTTCCCCATTGTGAAACCACAACGCCATCAACGCATCGCCGATATATTTATCTACCCAACTCCCCCGATTACGAATGATCGCTCCGGCATTGCGGAACCATGCACTCATCACCTCAGATAGAAGATTTTCGTTAGTTTGACGGGTCAGGATGGTAAAATTTCGCATGTCCACAACCATCACTGACATCAACTTCCGCAGATGTAGAATCGATGTCACAGTACCATCGAGAGTACCTTCTGGATCTATTGCTAGGGAACTGTCAGCTCTAGGAGAGTGAAATTCAAATTCGGTTTGACCAAAGGTAATCGTATCGCCGTCGTGGATGGTGACTGGAATACTCACTCTGCGTCCATTGACAAAGGTGCCATTGCTACTACCTAAATCGATCAGGTAGTGATCGCCAGCATCAGTGTATTGGATCATCGCATGGTTGCGCGAAATACAACGATCTTTGACGATAAATTGATTGTCATCCCCCCGACCGACAGTCCAACAGTTGCCATCAGTCAATGATAGCTGGCGTTGACCGTTGTCAGTATTAAGGATCAGATATGGTGAGATGCCCTGGTTCACAATTGGGTAAAAATAAAGGTAGTGAACTAGTGGATCGCCCTTTACTACCAACACATCTAAATGATTGGTTTAGGCATGACCAGCAACCCACAAAAATAAACTATCAACGACGATAGTGGTCAAAACTGCGCCACTGAAAGCGTACCAATGCCACTGTTTGATTCCTAAAGGTATTATACCCACAGCTAATAGTAAATTCACGAGTACGACTCCCCATGCTGTACCCCAAGGAGTGCGAACTTGGGCGATCGCTTGCTGTAAGATCGGCATTGCTAGGCTAGGATCGACCTGCATCACTTGTTTCCAGTAGTCAAGCAAGCCAACTTGATAAAAATATAAATCGGTAATTGCCGTTCCGAGTAGAGAACCGAGGTAGAATAGAGCACCAATCTTGCCAAAACCTCGCCACAGTGCCCAGACAGCAAAGGGTACGCCGATCGATTCGATCGGTAGATGAATCGCTGGTTCCCACCTAAACCAACCCCAATAAATCGCTCCAGCCAACCAGCTCCAGCTAAATCCCAGGATCAGATCGCCCCAAATTTGGCTCTGGGGACGTTTAATTAAGATCCAGCCTAACGAAACCCATAAAATGGTACTGACAACGCTCAAAATTGGGTAGTTCCGCACTAGCGGAGCTTCAATAAAGACGGGGATAGATACTAAAAATGCTGATGCAGCAAATATCCCCCAAGTCCCTTGGAGTTGCCATCGCCAGGTACCAGGAGTCCGCTCTGATTTATAGCTGGAGTTAATCACAATAATTATTGATATTATTAACTTAATGTTTATTTATATAAAGTCATTATATTAGTTATCTTATTATGAAGCAAGCCAGTAAACCTTATACGGTCTGGACTCTAGTCATTAATTTTCTCACTCGATCGCCCATTTCGATTATGAGAAGCCACTCGACGAGGGATTAATATTTGTTACGCAGAGCGGCGATCGGTGGGAAAATGCTATGGAAAAGATCGATCTCCCAGATTAATTTGGAGTCATCCAGATGCGGCGCAGACAATTATCATTCGATCGCCATGCGGTTGGCTCGATCGATGGGAACAAGATCTGCACGCAAATGAATCACCTGTACAATCCTGACGAATTTTATGATAATGCGATCGAAGTACAAATTCCCGCTGTTCGTGTTGGGGACAATGGCGATGCTATTGCTGAGTACGACAGTCAGTCTCGCCACACCCGCGGCTGCTGGTGGCGCACCTCCAGCTACTCTAAATACTTTTCAAGCCATCTTCCTGGGGTTGGTGCAAGGCGTGACAGAATTTTTGCCGATTAGTAGTTCGGCGCATCTGAAGGTAATTCCTGAAGCTCTCCAGTGGGGAGATCCTGGGGTAGCATTTACCGCAATTATCCAATTGGGGAGTATTGCTGCGGTGATTTGGTTTTTTTGGAGTGATATTGTTACCGTAATTACTGGCGCATTTACAGCAGTCCAGAAAAAAGATTATCAATCTCTAGAATTCAAAATGGCAGCAGGTATCGCTTTAGGTACCGTGCCAATTGTCTTTTTTGGGTTGTTAATTAAAAAATTTATTCCTGACTTCGACCATTCACCACTACGGAGCTTGGGTGCGATCTCGATCGCATCTATTTTCATGTCTATTTTGTTAGGTATTTCCGAGCGAGTCGGTAAACGCGATCGCGATCTAGATAAGCTAACAATTATGGATGGAGTCTGGATGGGATTGGCACAATGTTTAGCATTTATTCCGGGTTGTTCTCGTTCTGGCTCGACTTTGACAGCAGGTTTATTTATGGGCTTAGAACGAGCAGCAGCAGCGAGATTTTCGTTCTTATTAGGTATTCCTTCGATTACACTGGCGGGAGTATCAGAACTCAAGAGTGCGATCGGCACTGGATTTAGTGGAGTAGCACCAGTTTCGCTGATAGTTGGCACTCTCTCGGCTGCGGTCTTTTCTTATATGTCGATCGCGTGGTTACTCAAGTTTTTACAAACTCATAATACCTTTATTTTCATCTGGTACCGATTAGCTTTTGGAGTCGTTATTCTGAGTGCGATCGCCACTGGTGGACTAGTCAATCATTAGATTAAATCCCACTATACTACTAAATATCACTATCCTCATGTTATCCATTCGCAATCTAACTAAATTTACTGACAAGCTGTTGCTATTGAAGATGGGAATTGCGCTGGGGAGTGGTATCTTGATGGGAATGACATTTGCACCAGTCGAAGCTTGGTATTTAGCTTGGGTTGCACTTGCGCCACTCTGGTATTTAGTATGTCACAAGCCTAACTTTAACTCGATCGTTTATGCCTTACTGTGGGGGATTGGTTGTTATGGGTTAGGCTTGAGTTGGATCTTTGGGATTCATCCGATGACGTGGATGGGTGTTCCCTATCTAGCTAGCTTGGGAATTGCTACTTTCTGCTTGACTTTTATTACTCTATGGGGTGCAAGTTTAGTAGTATTATGGTCGATTATGCTGCGGTTTATCAGCTCCAAACCTCAACTAAATTCCTTTATTCGCGTGATTTTAGGTACGGCTTGTTGGTGCTTATTAGAAGAGTTGTATAGCCTCACCGACTTGTGGTGGACATCACTCGCGATGAGCCAAAGTCCACACAATTTACCCATTCTCCATCTCGGACAATTATCAGGCCCTACTACTATCAGCGGTGCGCTCGTCTTAGTCAATGGTTTAATTGCTGAAGGATGTTTAGCATTTAATCGCGTTGGCGTACTTCGACTTCGCTCAGCACAAGTAGCCTCTAAGAATAAGAATCGTCATCCTAAACCACTGCAAAGAATTTGGCAATCTTCACCCTACATTGGGAGCGCGATCGCATCAATTACGATCTTACATCTAATTGGATCTAATCTAGCGAATCGTCCCTTAGTAGAATCGCTCGATTCTAGTCTGAAGATCGGTATCGTTCAAGGTAATATCGGCAATGAAGTCAGACATTATCGATCGGGATATGACCTCGCGATCGAGAATTATACTAAAGGTTATATCGATCTAGCCGCTCAGGGCGTAGCCGCAGTTATTACGCCCGAAACCGCCTTTCCCTATCGAGAAAGTCAAATTAAACAGACATCCTTTTATCAAGCAATTTTAGCTGAAAAAGTCACTGTATTCCTCGGTGGGTTTGGTGAAGTTGGTAACAAGATTACTAATAGTATTTTGACGATCGATGGTGAAGGTAAAGTTATCAGCCGTTATGACAAGTGGAAACTAGTGCCATTGGGTGAATATATTCCCTTCGAGCAATATATCGGTAAATTTATCGACACAATATCGCCGTTAGATTCACATTTGCTAGCTGGTAAATTTGCCCCGTTAGTCAATACCCCACTTGGTAATTTAATTTTTGGAATTTGTTATGACTCCGCCTATCCCGAACATTTTCGCCGTCAAGCTCAGACAGGATCGTTAATTATCACCGCTTCTAATGATGCCCACTATGGTGTCGCAATGCCATCTCAACATCAGGCACTAGATTTGATGCGATCGATCGAAACAGATCGCTGGACTGCTCGGGCGAGTAATACTGGTTATTCAGCAATTATCGATCCACATGGGCGGACTCAATGGATCTCTAAACTCAATGAATTTGTCGCTCATGCTCACACAGTTTATCGCCGCAATACTCAGACCCTATATGTCCGGTTTGGTAATTGGTTGACACCGTTATTACTGGCGATCGGATTCATATTATTTATATTACCTTCTCGTCCAAAAAGTGAAACCTAAATTTCAAGGGATAGAGGTAGATAGAGGTAGGGTGGGCACTGCCCACCACTCAAATCGTTACTCAACAACGATTTTTTGCAACTAACAGATAAATTCTACAGCGAATCAATAAACACATCATCCGTCCAACTCCCATGCAACCCATAGGGAATATGATGAGTCAGATGCAGAGTCGCGACTGCCCCTTTCGTCAAATCTGCGGCATCTAAAATGACCACAGCCGATCGATCCTTTGCGCCATCATAAATC
>JAJAZF010000594.1 GCA_026785875.1 Chamaesiphon sp.
ACAATGCGATCGGTAGTTCGCCTAATTGTACTATTTTGGTGTGTAACCATCACGTAAGTACCACAATTAGACTGCTGCTGTTGTAAGTCTCTGACCAAATCTTCAATCACTGTAGACGCGATCGGGTCTAAACCTGCTGTTGGTTCATCGTATAATAAGACTTCAGGATTGTCATCGGGATGTTCGGGATCGGACATAATTGCCCGTGCAAAACTAACTCGCTTCCGCATCCCACCTGATAATTGCGCGGGATACCGATCTAAGACATCATTCATGCCTACCATTGCTAGTTTGGATGCTACTAGCTCCCGAATATGTTTGCGGGAAATGTGGGACTGTTGAAATAACCTAAAGCCCACATTTTCCTCGACTGTCAGCGAATCAAATAGTGCCGCTTGCTGAAATACCATTCCGATATAAATCGGATCGTTACCATCTTCAATTAACCCGCGTCGCAGTTCGCCCCGAATGTATACTTCACCCTCATCTGGCGCGAGTAATCCAGCAACAATGCGGAGAATCGTCGATTTACCCGTTCCAGATGGCCCGATAATTCCCAAACCTTGTCCAGGATAAATATCTAAATCCATCCGATCTAAGATGACACTCTTACCAAAGGCTTTGGAGACTCCACGTAGTTGAATGATTGGTTCCATAGGAAGGCTTTGGGGACGAAGATGCAGTTTGGGGTAGTGTGACTAATCTACCGAATTGTATTTCTGAGTGAAGATCCCACCCATTGCGGAGATTGCCGCTAAAAATAGTAATACTGTTGGGACACCTAAAGCCGTTTCTGCCAATCCTGTGAGTGCTAGTGGCAGACTCAGCGCGATATTAATTGCATTATTCTGGAGTCCGAATACTTTCCCGCGCATTTCTTCTGGAGTTTCGCTTTGGATGGTAGTCTGCATCGGAATCGCTACACTGGCACTAAACACACCCATGCCAACCAAGCACAATAGACTCAGCCAGAGTGATTGGGAAAATGATAACCCAACTAGAGCCACCGCCACACCAATAGAGCCATACAAGCTCAATTGAGCGCGGGAGAATTTTTGACCGATATAGTTTAATGCTACTGCCCCCAGTGCCATCCCGACTCCACCAGCAGCGAGGAGAAATCCAAATTGCGAAGCTTTGATTTCTGGTAATAGTTCTGCCATCCGCACTGCAACCACCGTCATCGAAGCAATTACTGATTGCAATATTACTAGCTGAATCAGTGCTCCTTTAATTTGCTTGTGTTCTCCTAGATAGCGGACTCCATCTTTAAGATCGGCTAAAACATGCGGCTCATCTCCCGTCGGAATCTGTTTGGTTTCCCCCGTTCGCAGCAAAATCAGTAGTATACCTGCGATTGCATAGCTAGCTCCGACTAATACTTCCTTGCCAATATTGACTCCCAAGCCAATACTCGCGCCTAAACTATCTGCTAATGCTAGAATGGGTTCGCCGATCGCAAACCCGACAATCAGCGAACCCATTGCTGTGGTGGTGTAAAGAGAGTTCGCTGAAAGTAAATTTGGTTTATCCACAATCATCGAGATTGTCGCTTGTTCTGCGGGAGCGAAAAATTGACCTAATGTAGACACTACAAAAGTGACTACGAGGAGAAGTTCAAACCCCAATGGTAAATTTGCCACTACTTGCCCCTTTGTCAACCATAGTAGTAGTGGCACAACCAGCACCAAAACACCCCGTAGCAAGTTGGTACTTACTAAAACCTCTTTCTTGTGCCAGCGATCGACAAATACCCCCGCTAGAGAGCCAAATAGCACCGCTGGAATCGTATTTGCAATCAGGATTGCTGATACCCAACCACTAATACTCTGATTTTCTGATTGAAATTGACTTTCAATAATGGCAATCATCAACACCAGATAGACTTTATCAGCCAGTTGAGAGAAAATCTGTCCGCTCCACAGGGTGACAAAGTTCCGATTTTTGAGTACGGATTGACTCTCGGCTGGTGTTGGAATCGTAGCAGCCTCACCGTTCGCCGCTACTGAATCAGCCTGTAATCCCGTAGCTGGCTCGGTTGTGTTAAATGGCAACTCATTTTCTGGTGCTTTGTCAAAATCAGATAGTCGCATTGAGTAAAGTGGTGGGGCTGTAATAACTGCGGAAATTAAAGTTCGATCTTAAAAAATGCTGGGAAAATATCTTCTATTTTAACTTAAACAGTTGAGAGGATGTCACTTTGACAGCTATTAGTGTAGCGGGTTTCCGATCGATTAGCAGTTCTCAACCCGATTGGTTACAAGTCGATTAGGGCTGCCGATCGAATCTGAAGATTGAGGTGATAATGAATATATTGACGTAAAATTCGTTCGATCCGCCGCCATACTCTAGCTAGCTCCACGTCTGAGATCGTTTCGAGGGGGAACTTATCGATTTCTAGATCTAACCTGTCGAGATTTGGATCTGAGAGGTGCTGAAATAACAGTAAATCTAGCGCAGTGAGCCGATAATTGACCATCATACTGGGATCTTGAGTCGCCACATCCAACTCGACAGTGCTACCCGATTCAATACTAAAGCCGATCTGCCAATTGAGGATAGTAAAGTTTGGCTCGATCGCATGTCTGCTAATACAACAACTATATACCTGGGGTGCAATTCCCCCCAGAGCCAGCAGGTGAAAAATTCCTTGGCACAGATGCGCGATCGATGCGGTATTATCTCCTTGGTCGAGTCCATTCAATCGCCCTAAATGTAGCAGCAATAGCTGATATAAGTCTTCCTGTGGCTGTTCTTTTAAGGCTTGTGCTAAGACAATTTCGGCTAAATACTGACTGGCGGCTAATTTACCTAGGTCGCCGCTCAGTTTACCATAGGTGACGATCGTCTCAGCTTGGGTAATCTTATCGATCGATCGACCCTTAAAAATCAAGAGATCGTTGACTATAAATAGTGCGCTGCGTCCACCCATGCTAGACTTTGACTTTCTCGCTCCTGGGGCGATCGCTCTAATTAAACCATGTTCGCGGGTGAGAATTGTCACCAATCGATCGTTTTCACCGATGGGCATAGCTTTGAGATTAATCCCTGTCGCTTTATATGTACCGCTCATGAACTGGGTTATGCTGACAAACCTTTATCATATAGACTTTTAAGATAGAGAACTCGATCGTTAATGATTAAATAATTGAATTGCTGGAGAGGGAAAGATGCAAGCGACAGAACAGAAACAAACTTTCCTCCGCAATATTTGGTACTATGCTTTACCTGGAAAACAGCTAAAAGTCGGTCAGATGTTTGCCAAACAACTACTTGGCGAACCAATCGTGTTTGGACGCACTCACAGCGGCGAAGTGTTTGCACTACGAGATATCTGTCCCCATCGTGCTGTACCTTTGAGTTGCGGACGGTTTAATGGTGCAGAAATTGAATGTGCTTACCACGGCTGGCGATTTGATGGAGCGGGTAAATGTACATTGATTCCAGCTCTCAATGAGGGTCAAGATCTGGATTTGAGTAAGTTTCAAGTTCGCAGATATCCAGTCAGGGAAGTCCAGGGAAATATCTGGATTTATATGTCCGAACAGGAACGGGGGGAGATCGAACCAACACATGAAGTGCCAGTAGTTCCTGGATTTGAAGGTGCGACTTATCAATCTGCATTGACGATGACCTTTCCCTGCTTTATCGATCACGCCGTAGTCGGCTTAATGGACCCTTCGCACGTTCCCTTTGTGCATCGGGCGTGGTGGTGGCGATCGGATGCTATCCTGACAGATGAAATCAAAGCTTTCGATCCTTCTCCCTATGGCTTCACCATGCGCCGTCATCGCTTGGAACGGCAAACATTTTTCTATCAGTTGATTGGTGGTGATGCAGAGGTAGAAATCGCCTTCGCGCTCCCTGGAGTGAGAATCGAGCAAATTATTACCAATAAAAATCGCGTCGCTAATCTGACTGTCATCACCCCGATCTCTGAGACAGAAACAGAAGTAACAACGTTATTCTACACGACGCTCGCTTGGTTCGCACCATTGCAGCCGCTAATCGTACCATTTATCCGTACCTTTTTAGGTCAAGATCGGGACATGGTAGTCAAACAACAGATCGGCTTAAAATACAATCCCCCGTTGATGCTCATCAGGGATGCTGACACCCAAGCCAAGTGGTACTATCAACTGCGATCGGAATTTATCAAATCTCACTCAGAAAAACGTGATTTTGTCAACCCAGTTAAATCTCAAGTGTTGCATTGGCGTAGTTAGTCGCCATTTAGCGAGACTAAAACACGCTTAAACCTTTGTTTTGGGCAGTCCCCATACTATAGCAGCCGCCAAGGAGGTTAGTACATAGATTGTAGGGGTGGGTGCTTGGTGCGTTTCCATGGTCAACTGGGCGGGTCCCCCGACCAGTGGGGGACCCGACCGGAACGCATCCGCTTTATGCTAGAAATTCCCGCACTGCACCGATAGCTTTAGAACAAAACCC
>JAJAZF010000595.1 GCA_026785875.1 Chamaesiphon sp.
CCCACCAATTCAGGGAGCCAGACAGCAAGTAGTTGGTACCCGAAAAGATGGCAGCGAGTTTCCGGCTGAAACCTCAGTTTCATATCTAGAACTCGAAAATGAACGAGTCTGTACGATCGTCTTACGAGATGTGACCGAACGACAGCAAATCGAGAATAACTTGCGCGATGCACTCCAGAAACTAGATTTCCACTTTGAAAATTCGCCACTAGGGGCAATCGAATGGGATCGAGAATTTCGGGTCAGTAGATGGTCGGCTACGGCTGAAAAAATCTTTGGTTGGTCATCAGCACAAGTTATCGGTAAACGTCCTGAAGACTGGAAATTTGTGGTGCCAGAGGATGCCGAGCGGATCGATCAGATCGTGAGTCGGCTCACATCTGGCATCGAAGTCAGTAATATCATGCTCAATCGCAACTATTGTCAAGATGGGACGATCGTTAATTGTGAGTGGTATAACTCAGTTCAGTTGGATGAAGCGGGTCGGATGGAATCAATTTTTTCGTTAGTATTGGATGTCACCAATCGACATCAAATGGAACGGATCAAAGATGAATTTATTTCTGTTGTCAGCCACGAACTGCGAACTCCGCTGACATCTATTTATGGTTCGCTCAAGCTATTGGACAGTGGCTTGTTAAATCAGCAGCCAGAGAAGGAAAAACGATTATTAACAATTGCCGTGGAAAATACCGATCGCCTCATGCGACTGGTAAATGATATTCTCGACATCGAACGGATCGAATCTGGGACTGTCCAAATGGTCAAGTCTGTGTGTGAGGTATCGGAGTTGATGGCAAAAGCAGTCGATGCGATCGAGCCATTAGCTGAGGGTGCCGGAATTCACCTCACTGCTAGCAATGGGGGCGGACAAGTATGGGTAGATCCCGAGCGGATGATTCAAGCTTTTACTAATCTGCTCGGTAATGCCATTAAATTTTCGCCCCGAGGTAGTAGGATCTGGTTTACTGCTAACCAGCGATCCGGACAGATGTTGTTTCAAATCCGCGATTCGGGACGGGGAATTCCTGCTGATAAGTTGGGAATTATCTTTGAGCGATTTCAGCAGGTAGATGGCTCTGATGCCCGTAATGGCGAAGGGACTGGCTTGGGTTTGGCAATTTGTCGCAGTATTATCCAGCAACACGGTGGACAGATTTGGGCTGAGAGTGTTTTCGGTGAGGGCAGTACATTTTCATGTATTCTCCCTCGACAGCCTTCGCTTCAAGATAGTTTACCCCCTGCTTCTGTACTGGATACCTCGCAAGTTGACTCAAAGCAAGGATCGACCAAGCTCACTCGTCAGGGGTGAACTAATTGATAATTGATAATTGATAATTGATAATTGATAATTGATAATTGATAATTGATAATTGATAATTGATAATTGGGCGTTGCTCAATTAAGGTATGAAACGTACAAATAATTTTTGTAGGGGTAATGCCTTGTGCTTACCCCGCATCGATTAAGGGTACCCACAAGCGGCGTTTTTATGCGGGGGGAACCCCCGCATAAAAAAACGACAAGACAGGGGCACCCCTACAGAGAAATCATCCCTAACCCGTCTAAATGAGTAACCAAGGCTTGTAGACCTAAATAATAGCTGTTTGCACCAAAACCACTAATCTGACCGACGACAATCGATGCTAGATATGAGTGATGGCGAAAATGTTCGCGCTTGTAGATATTGCTCAGATGAACTTCTACTGTCGGAATTTGCACAGCCGCGATCGCGTCGCGGAGCGCAATACTAGTATGGGTATAAGCACCCGCATTCACAACAATTCCATGATGCCGATCTCTAGCATCATGGATGGCATCGACGAGGACACCTTCGTGATTGGATTGTAAACAAGACACCGCAGTATTCAGGGACTGACCTAACTCCACCAGTTGGCGATCGATACTCGCCAAAGTTGAAACGCCATAAATCCCTGGCTCTCGTAAACCCAGTAAATTGAGATTTGGCCCATGCAATACTAGTACACTCAATTTGTTACGGTCGAGATTCGCTTGCGGCGACGTTCCACCAACGATCTCCATCATAAATATAAATTTGGCGTTGTAGTTATCGCGTTCTGCGGACGCGATCGTCTACAGGAATTGGAATCAATTCTGGTTCGGGCTGCATTTCTGGACCTAGCAACACTTCAATTAATTTGCCAGCCCAGTGCTTCAATTTTTCTAGCACTCTTTCGATATAATCCATCAGATCGCTTACTCCAAGAATAATTAAGCCTGAACTAGTATTCCCACCAACTGTTTGGGGTTCAACCGATCGTGATACCTTGACAGCAGAGGTCACTCACTGTTACCTATTGTAAAGGTAAATCTCATCAAGATGTGAGCTGGATTTGTACCAGAACTTAAAAATTTCTTTTTGAATTTGGCTGAAAACTCAAGCCTAGTCATGCTTCGATCGCTTTGTAAGTCCGAGCGACAGACTTTATTAATTAAATATTAAGATCCGCAAAATACTTTATGCAGAAAATAAAAATCTCGAACCGATCGCCACAATCGTTGTCAAGACGGTGTTTCAGAGGGAATGAGATAAGTCAACCCAGATATGAGAGTGAGTGCGACGGATAGCCAAAAAGCGACTAAACCATAGATCTGCCAGTTAGCGATGCTCCAGGGGAAAGATGTCGATGACAGTGGCGCGATCGTGATGCCGACCGCGATAATTTGACTGATAGTCTTAGCCTTGCCCCAGATATTAGCACCACTCACCTGTGTTTGATTGACTCGCCAACCCGCGATCGTCAGTTCTCGGGCAAGAATCAGACAGACACCCACCGCTGGTACCAGATGGAGATCGATCAGGATTAAGAGTGGAATCAAAATCAGCAACTTGTCAACCAACGGATCGAGAAATTTGCCCAAATCGGTGACTAAATCTAACTTACGGGCAAGATAACCATCG
>JAJAZF010000596.1 GCA_026785875.1 Chamaesiphon sp.
GATTTACCCGCTGCTACCATTGGGTAACAGTTTTCATTCCGCTTGACTTGAGCATTGAGTAACACGGGGCCATTGTGGGCTAACATGGTGGCGATCGCCTCTGGTAAGTCTTCCCGACTATTAACGGTCATCCCCTTAATCCCATAAGCCTGTGCTAACAGCATGAAATCGGGCTGGGAGGGTGCCATTTCCGAAGAAGAGTAGTTTTCCTCATAAAAGGCTTCTTGCCACTGTCTGACCATCCCTTGCCAGCCATTATTGATGATGATGATTTTGACGCACAAGCCGTATTGTTTGAGCGTCCCGAGTTCTTGAAGATTCATCTGGAAACTGGCATCGCCGCTGATACAGATCACTTGCTCGTTGGGGAGTGCCATCTGCGCGCCCATTGCGGCGGGTACGCCAAATCCCATCGTCCCCAATCCAGCACTAGAAATCCAGTGGCGGGGGAGGTTATTGAGGAATTGAGCCGCCCACATTTGATGTTGACCGACATCGGTAGTGTAGTAAGCATCTGGTGCTTGACGACGACATTCGACCATGACTTCTTGGGGTGCGAGTAAGCCCTCGTAGCTGGGTGCAACTAGGGGATTGTCTACGCGCCAACCATCGATCGTTTCGAGCCAGGCTCTGGTCTGTTCGGGATTTCTCCCTAAACCTAGTTCGTGTACCCGCTGGAGCAGTTGAATTAAGACTTGTTTGATATCGCCGACGATGGGGACATCTGGGGTGCGATTTTTGCCGACTTCAGCGGGATCGATGTCGATGTGGATCACCTTGGCATCTGACGCAAATTCTTCGAGTTTACCCGTGACTCGATCGTCAAATCTCGCGCCGACAGCGATGAGTAGATCGCAATCAGTTACTGCCCAGTTAGCATAGGCTGTACCGTGCATTCCCAGCATCCCGACTGAGAGGGGATGAATTTCATTAAAGGCACCTTTCCCCATCAGGGTAGTAGTAACGGGGATTTGGAACAGTTCGGCGAGTTGCTGGACTTGTTCGTGAGCACTAGCCGAAATTGTCCCACCACCAATGTAGAGTAATGGTTGACGACTTTTGGCGATCAGTTGAACTGCTTGGTTGATTTGGCGAGGATTGCCGCGTACTGTGGGCTTGTAGCCAGGTAATTTGACGCTACCAGGTGCGACGGGGGTATAGTCGCACAACTTCGCACCGATATCTTTGGGGATGTCGATCAAGACGACCCCCGGACGACCCGAAGCGGCGATGTAAAATGCTTCTGCGACGATTCGCGCCATGTCGGCTGGGTCGCGGACAACGTAGGAATGTTTGACAATGGGTAGTGTAATCCCGTAAATATCTGTTTCCTGAAAGGCATCGGTACCAATCACGTAACTAGGGACTTGTCCGGTGACAACTACCAACGGAATTGAGTCCATTTGGGCAGTGGCGATACCTGTAACGAGGTTTGTAGCTCCAGGGCCAGAAGTAGCAAAACACACGCCTACTTGTCCGGTAGCGCGGGCATAGCCGTCGGCGGCATGAGCGGCACCCTGTTCGTGACGCACGAGGATATGCTTGACTTTGCCTACGGCTTCAAATCGATAAATTTCGTCATAGATGGGGAGGATCGCCCCACCAGGATAGCCGAAGATATGTTCGACACCATGACGATGGAGACTATCGAGCAGCGCGTAGGCACCAGTCTGACGTTGAGATGTCGCGGTGACGATTGGCGATGGTTGGGTAGTTGCTACTTCGATGACACGTTGAAAGACCACAAATAAACCTCGTAATAGAATTAAATATATATTTTTAGCTACGGGACTGGCGATGAGTAGTGTTGTACTGAGATTTGGATGCCAAGTTACCGCAGGATCTGAGCTAATTGTCTATTATCTATCGGTTGTCGATCGGCGATCGATAGATATATCTATTTTAGGCTTGTCAGATTCGATTCTCCAAGGGAAATTCGGGTGGGAATGTCCGAAAGTTAAGATCGTGTGGAGTAGGATTAACATTTTCGACATCAAATCGCCTGAAACTGTTGTATGGAGCAGAAACATCTAGCGATCCTAAATCAGATCCTTGCGATCGGATACTGGTGCGTTACGGCTTGCGCCTAACACACCCTACCTCAATCTAGCTGATAATTTAGGATTGCTATAGATAGTGGGCAATGCCCCCACCCTAAAACCTAAAACCTAAACCCTAAACCCTAAACCCTAAACCCTAAACCCTAAACCCTAAAACCCAAAGCCTAAAGCCTAAAACCTAAGATTACCGGATAAAATCTGGATCTGGATCGAGATTGCCCGTCGATTTACGTTGAGTATTGAGCCAATGCTCGCGGTAGAGTAGTTCTAGCTGATTTCCCGCGCTTCTGAATAGCTTGATTTGACCGGAAATTAGTCCTTGAAACAGCCGATAAAAACCAAGACTGACGATCGCGACTACCATACCTGTAGCGGTAGTATACAGTGATTCACTAATCCCTAGTGTGACATTAGAGCCAGCCGAAGTACCTAGATCGCCTAATTTGATCCCACTCAGAGAGCGAATCAATCCGATTACGGTGCCTAAGAGTCCGAGCAAAGGAGCGAGGGCAATAATTGACTCCAGCATCTTGTCACCCTTTCGCATCGTCGCTAATTCCTCTTCTGCGGAGGCTTCGAGGGCGAGTTTAAATGTCTCAGGATCGGGATTTGTCCGCTTGAGTGGGGCATAGAGAAATCGACCGATTGGTTTGCGATTGCGTTCTTGTTTGGCAATTTGGGCGGCGGTGTCCCATTCATGATTGGCACTGGCTTCTAGTACGCGCTCGACTAGCTCTTCCTCTCGCCTAGTCGTTTTGAACCAAAACCACAACCGCTCCAAAATAGTCGCTATGGATAAAATCGATAGCCCAAACAACGGCCACATGACTAGGCCACCTTTCTCAAATAGTTCGCTAGCATTCATAATTATCAGTTGGTATTCAATCTCTAGCAGTTAGCAGAAACCAAGAAAAATGTGTCTGAATCTACAGTACCATCAGGCTTGTCAAACAGCTCCCAAAATCATTTTATTACCATGAAAATTGTCAATCCGATCGATAGGTTCTTATGTCATCAACGCTCTTAATTATCTTCACACGTTATCCTACCCCAGGCGCAGTCAAAACTCGCTTGATTCCTGCTGTGGGAGCCGCAGGTGCGGCAATGTTGCACCGTCAGATGACCGAATCTACCCTTTGCAAAGCGCGAGAACTGTCTCAGCCAATCGCGGTGCATTTTGATGGGAGCGACAGCCAACAGATGGCAGACTGGCTGGGTACAGACTTAGTTTATCAGTCTCAAGGGTCAGGCGATCTGGGGGTGCGGATGGATCGATCGATTGCTTCTGCTTGTCAGTCAGCACGAGTAGTTCTCATCGGTACGGATTGTCCTGAATTAACTGCGGATATACTTGCACAGGCTTTTGAATATTTGCTCGAACGCGATCTAGTATTGGGAGCGGCATTGGATGGGGGCTATTATCTGATTGGAATGCGTCAGCCTCAGCCTGAATTATTTGTCGATGTCGATTGGGGTACCGATCGAGTATTGCAACAAACGATCGAAATTGCCAACTCCTTGAATTTATCAATCGGTTATCTACCTAAACTTGCTGATATCGATCGTCCAGAAGATTTACCATTATTAGCACCAGCGGGATTAGGAGCCAAAATATCGATCGTTATTCCCGCACTGAATGAAGCGGGGACAATCGATCGAGTACTAGCTAATATTCATCCCCTCCCAAATGTAGAAGTAATCCTAGTCGATGGAGGTTCAAGCGATGACACAGTATCGATCGTGCAAGGATTGGGCGGGAAGGTAATCTCCGCCCCAAAGGGACGCGCTCATCAAATGAATGTGGGAGCTAAGGCAGCAACGGGTGAAATCCTGCTGTTTCTCCATGCAGATACTTTTTTGCCCTTGGGCTTCGAGACGATGGTGCGATCGACTTTGCAGCCACCGCTAAAGGGACAAAAATCCGCCCCTGTAGCTGGAGCTTTTTCACTCCAAATCGACGATCCGCTGCCGAGTTTGAGATCGATCGAATGGCTGGTAGCATGGCGATCGAAATGGCGACAAATGCCCTACGGCGATCAAGCAATTTTTCTGAGAGCGGAGACATTTTGGGAACTCGGTGGTTTTAGAGAAATGCCGATTATGGAAGATTTTGAACTGATCCGACGATTGCAACGCCGAGGGCGAATTGAGATCCTGAGTGCGCCTGTGGTGACTTCGGCGCGTCGCTGGCTCCAGCGGGGAGTCTGGCAAACGACGTTAATCAATCAAGCGATCGTCATTGGTTATTTAGTGGGAGTTTCACCTGCACGATTGGCGAGTTGGTATCGTCGTAAGTAACAACATAGTCTCGTGGCAAAGTGTAAGTTATTTGACGCTGCGGAGATCTTCGCATCCCAACCACCACATTCCCTCGAAAAAATCGGGAATATTCGATCGCCTAATATTATTTATCGCCCTAAATGGCGATCGGAACGGGTACAACGGCAAAATCTTTGATGGCTCCCTGGAAGTCATTTGCCATTGTCAGGATGGGACGATCGCCATTTCGAGCGATGACTACTTGAGATGCTCGATCGAATAACTTGGCATCTGCGCCACCAACATAGAAGCCCCAAAAGGCGATCGCTTTAGTCGCAAAACTTAGGACAAGAATACCAGCCAGACATAAACTAATAATAATTCTAGATATACTCATTAGTAGATAGTAGATAGTGGTTTTGTAGACGCGGACTGATGCGATCGAGATGATACTGCCATTCAAGATCCAAGCTTTGGCGATCGAGTTCCTGGATTTTGATAAATAACTTTAGATTCTGGCGACAGGTTGCCAGAATCTACCAGCAAGCTGAGACAATATGAGAGTATTTAGTGATGTTGTCAGGTAAGCAGTTATCGGCTTACTCATCGCTGGATTAATCATCCTTGTGCTGACAGTAGGATTTACTACTGCATGGGTGTGGAGTTTTGTAGCTAATTCATTTAAATAATCGCTCCAACGAAGTCGATCGACCTAGCAATGCGTGCGGTAAAATTGA
>JAJAZF010000597.1 GCA_026785875.1 Chamaesiphon sp.
GAGTTCGGGGATTTCACTATGGGTAATGCGATCGTACTTTCCATCTCGTAGACGATAGAGACTAAATACCCCATCTTGCCAAAACCAGACTTCGGAGATTCCCAATATTTGATATCGCTGAAGTTTACCGAAACCACCACTAGTCAAGACTACTTCAATTGCCAGATCGGGAATGGATTTAGATGTGCCAAAACAGTAAGATTCATCGGCTTCCAGTGAAACTTCACCCTCTCGCTCCTGAGTCATCGAACCTGTGGGTTCAAATTCGTTGGCGTAGCCTCTCCTCATGGAGAATCGCCATTTCCAAGCAAAATAACTCGATGAGCATTCCAATAATGCTTTTGAAAAATTCGTGAGTTCTTCCTGGTATCAGAATTTCGATCGTTCCATTAAAATAGGCTAGACGAATACCTGAAGCCTCGGCAAAGCCAGCTTGAATTAACTTGAACTGTTTCCAATTGATTCCAGAGTATACAAGCTGTCGATCGGTATTTTTTGAAAGTAACAGGGCTTGATTCATCATCGATCTCTGTACGTTTTAAACGCTTCCTCTAAAAATCTTAACCGATCTTTGCCTTGTGAGTAGAAACTACATAAGTTAATATGGTCTGATGGGTCAAGGCATAAACTATGTGTTAAGATTTCACCCTTTGGATAGATGGTAAATTTGGCTCGATCGAGTAACAATAAGTGAGAAATTATCATCATCGAAGTTATATGAGCTGGAGAAGCATCTGGAGACTACTCAAAGAAACTGTTGATGAATGGCAACAGGATAAAGTCGATCGCATGGCGGCTGCTCTGGCGTACTATACATTATTTTCGATCGCACCGTTGCTCGTGATTGCGGTTGCTGTAGCTGGGGCTGTATTTGGTCAAGAAGCCGCTAGGGGGGAAGTTGTGTCCCAAATCCAAGGATTATTGGGCAAAGCGGGCGCAGAGGTGGTACAAACGGCTCTAGCGAATACTCAAAATCCCCAGGCTGGAAATGGGATCGTGCCGACTGTAATTAGTACGCTGGTTTTAATATTTGGGGCTTCTGGAGTTTTTGTTCAACTTCAAGACTCTCTCAATGCAGTTTGGAACGTCGAAGTATCATCAAAAGCCGGAGTCAAAGCAGTAGTTCGCAAGCGAATATTTTCTTTTGCGATGGTAATTACAATCGGCTTTATTTTGATGATTTCGTTGGTGGTTAGTGCAGGTTTAGCAGCATTTAGTACATTTACCAACCAACTATTCCCAGTATTAGCAAGTGTATGGAGGCTGTTAAACCTGGTAATTTCCTTAGGAACCTTTACTTTTCTCTTTGCCCTGATTTACAAGTATATTCCCGATATTAAGATTGCTTGGCGCGATGTCCTCGTCGGCGCGGCTTTTACTTCGGTACTATTTAGTATTGGTAAGGAATTACTCGGACTTTATTTAGGTAATGGTGCTTTTGGTTCGACTTATGGTGCAGCCGGATCTTTAGTTACTGTGTTGGCTTGGATTTATTATTCTGTCCAAATCATGTTGTTTGGGGCAGAATTTACCCAAGTATATACGCGCAAATATGGTTCTCATCGATCGACTGATGATTTTCACCGCAAAAACTAGATCTCTTGAATAATTGTTAAACCCAAAGCTGCATAGGCGGCTAATCTTTTTAGATCGACACTAGGAGCTGTCACTAAATAAGTCAAAGTCTGAATGGGAGCGACAACATAATTAGCAGCAGTATCTAATTTTGCTTCCGTCGCGAGTCCAATTACCTCCGCTGCTCCAGCAATCATCGCGCGTTTGACATGAGCTTCATCCAGATTTGCGACACTAATTCCCACTTCAGGATGGAGACTGCACACGCCTAACATACAGATATCTGCTCTAATCGATCGCAATGATTCGATCGCAGTTGTACCAACATTAACTAAAGCTTTCTTATAGAGCCTTCCCCCTAACATTATCACCTCAATCCGATCGTGTTCTGCTAGTGCCAATGCGATCGGAGGACTATTTGTTACGACAGTCGCGACTAAATCTAATGGTAAATGCCGGGCAACTTGTAGCGTCGTCGTCCCCCCATCTAAGATTACCACTTGTCCAGGGCGAACTAGTTTTGCGGCAGATTTGGCGATCGCTTCTTTCTCCTTAGGTGCTTGTTTTTGCCTGTCTGCATAACTTGCCGTAGCGGGGGAAGTGAGCAACGCGCCGCCATGTACTCGTTGCAATAATCCCGCTTCAGCTAGCTCCCGCAAATCGCGGCGCACGGTATCTTCGGAAACCTTCAATTCGTTACTGAGTTCTGAGGAGAGCACCTTTTTATTGCGGTGCAGAATTTCGAGAATAAATTGTCTGCGCTCGGTTGTTAGCATCGATAGGTTGATTGAAACTGCGGGTTTAGTCTTGAAAATGCTTGTTTGCTAGTATATACTCTTTTTAGTGCTGGTTTATAAGCGTTTATTCGCTTAAAATCATAAAATAACGCATTTTCACGCAAAATTTAAGATCGCAGATTGGTTTGCTTGTCTGCGGCGGAGATCTTTACCCCACCCCAGCCCTCCCCTTATAAAGGGGAGGGAGCAAGAGGTTCCCTTTCCCTTGGGAAAGGCTCAAAAGCCCCCCTTTATAAGGGGGGGTTGGCAGGGTGGTTTCATACAAGAAAAGAAAAATGAGGATAGACTAAGTTACCTCGCAAAGGAAACTAGTCTAAATGATCCTCACAGAACAATTAAAGCAAATACCAGACCATCGGAAAGC
>JAJAZF010000598.1 GCA_026785875.1 Chamaesiphon sp.
TCTCATCCACAATCCCTGCGATGATTCCCAGATGGTCTAGATCTTGTACATCTATTTGAACTTCTGTCTTCATTTTTGATATTTTAAATCTACTTTATCTAAAATAACTTTTTTCCGATCTAACCTGCTGGATGTAGGTTGTATCGATCTGCCATCCAACCCATAATCATCGAGTTGGTTTGCACGTCTGGGGCAGGAATATCCACATCGGGGCCAATGAAATCAGCGATCTCATTGATATAGCCTCGGCTCAGGCGTTCCAGCTCCAATTTAGAGAGTTGTTTGGGATCGATCGTAATCCCGCCTTTGGCACCCCCAAACGGTAAATCCAGTGCCGCACATTTGAAAGTCATCCAGAAGGCGAGGGACT
Organism: Chamaesiphon sp.; assembly: GCA_026785875.1. Taxonomy (GTDB): domain Bacteria; phylum Cyanobacteriota; class Cyanobacteriia; order Cyanobacteriales; family Chamaesiphonaceae; genus Chamaesiphon. The sequence goes on from JAJAZF010000598.1 coordinate 371, forward strand.
TGACTTCATCGAGAGTAACGCTGGGATGATATCGAATACCGCCTTTAGTAGGGCCTCTGGTGTCATCGTAGCGCACTCGATACCCTTGAAAAACCTGTAAAGAGCCATTGTCCATCCGCACGGGGATGGACAATGGCAAGCTGGACTTAGGGAATTTGAGGCGTTCAATCGCATCTTCAGAAATGGAGATGTGATGGAGGGCTGCATCTAGCCTTTGACTTCGTCAAACTCGAAAAATTCGCCGATCTCCTCAGCGATCGTCGAGTCGTCATCGTAGGGCGTTGCTGAATTGATGTATGATGCAACGATCGAGAGATGCAATTGCTATTCAATTTGTTAAGATTAATCGCGACTAAAATTATTCACTGAAATAGGAACAGGAATATCCCAAAATTTAAGATATTGAATAATACAGATCGAGATTGCGACACTCGCAACAGGTAATGATGACCCCTGAGATCTTGAGGATCGATCGCCCCAATTGTTGAAGGCTGCTGACTTAATTCGAGAGTTTCAGGCAAATAACCTTTACCCCGAATCATCAGTGGCAAACCGTGCCGTTGTAAAACCGCCTGAATCCGATCGAATGCTGCGGGCAATCGCTCGAATGGAATGTCTGGAAACGCATGGTGGACGGCATGATAGTCTAGTCCACCCATCAGCCAGCCCACCCAAGGATAGGTGTCCAAATTGCGACAGGAGTAAAGTTGCGTCAGTTGGTAGCCACCAGTTCGTCCCCACATGCCATAGTGCTCCAAATGGTCTCGCGCCTGGACGATTGTGCCAGCAGTACGCTCCAAAATCAGCCAGAACAGCAGGTAACGACCAACTTCGCCCCGTTCATTGAAAAAGGTCAGCAGTCCACCTTGAAGCACGAGTATTCCGGTCAGATCGATCCATAACTGCGATCGCAATTGCGGTAATACAGTTCTCAACTTCCAAGCACTGGTCAAGGTTTTAATAATCAGTCCGATCCCACCTAAGCCGAAAATATCTACGCCCCACTGATGGCGGACATACCAGCGCAGGAAAGGATTCGCCATTTGATACTCCGCATTTGTCCACTGCACACGCTCTGGGTCGCGCAGGTCGATCCCATTCCAGCCGTGATGCAAGCGATGTAGCAGCGCATACGTTCCATAGGGCCAGCACATCGGCCAAGTCGTCAGGCGGGGCGCAATCGTCTCGAACCACGACCATCCCGTCAGCGTTTGGTGAACCATATCGTGACTACAGAGCATCCAGAACGCATAAAAGATGCCTGTAATTGCGGTAATGCCCACGAATGCTAGCATGTCACTCGCCGACCAAGCTAGGGCTGTGAGGCTGAGGACGATCGCGCCAATCATTGCGAACCGAAATAGACCAACACGGGGATCGACCTGACGTAAATCGGCGATCGCTGTTTGCAGTTCTGTTGTGAGTTTGTCCGCAGCCGGAATATATACGCCCATTCCTTACCTTCTTTAAAAATGCAATGCGATGTGACCGCTCTCATTAGTTAACAAAGCACCTCTTCTAAGATGAACTGGAGGTAATAAGCTGTCAAACATTTAAAACACTCTTTTTGTCCTCTAGAACCCTTGCTGTAAGGGATTCAGTCAAAAAATTTAGATGTAAAACAGCTTATTCAGGATGCTACTAGCGAGGAGTTAGATGTAATCGATTACCGATCCCAGGATTTACCTCTGAGGCTAAATCTTGGTTAGGCATTTTATCTAAAAAAGACTGCAATTCTATGCGAGTAAATTTACAATTGTACTCCCCAGCAATCTCGATAATAGTATCAATATCGATCGCCATTTGGGTTTTTCTCTGCAAGTATTTATCTTCTTTCACTAATGCAAAGAAATTGAGAACACTTTTCATAGTCATAAAAACACCCCTCCTTTCCGATCTCCAGATGAAGTTAATCTTAATCATCTAGTCAAGCTAATTCGATCTTACTGGCTCAGAAGCTAATGCCATCTAAAATATGATTTGGCTCGTTTACCTCATTCTTAAAGCGTCGGCTTACCGAATCGATTGCCTAGATATTTATATTGTGGATTTCCCTTTTTTAAAGTTGTAAAATTATCACAACTCTTAATGAGTGAAAACTGAGTTAGGTAGTGTTAGTTGAGTGGCGACTTGTCCTGATTCTGGTTATTCTCTTTTAGAGAGGCTCTCGGTTACGAGCCGCAACATACCAAACTGCTAAATCGTAATCTACCAATGTGGCACTCAATTATGATTCAGCAAAGCTGGCACTGTGCCTACGTCAGGCTTTGCCAACGCCAATAACAGAGCTTCATGTGCGTCGCGCTACGCGAACGAAGCACAACTACCTCACAACTCTAGCTATTTTCAGACCAAGGCGACGATATCTCTGGTTTTAAGTCAATTTCCGCTGGTGAAGTTCGATTATCCAGGGGAGGAGAGGCTTCTGAATCGGCAGAAGCTCCGCCAACGCCAACGCTTGGCATTGCAATCTCTTTGGTAACTTGCCAGGAAGAGTGCGTACCCACCTTGCCAGCTTTGACAAATTTCCAACATCCCCGCACAAAAGAATTATGACCTGGGGCACAATGTGGTTTCATACCAATTAGTTGTTCTACTTCCTCACTAGAAATAATCCAGCCCTGAGTCTCAACCTCTGCCAAAATCGGCATATACCACAGCGGGTTAGATGGCGATGAATGCTTGTTGATTAATACCTCCATCCGCTCCAACCGACTAGAGATATTTGCGAGTAACTCCGAAATCTGGCTGTTGGGTAGCGGTGACGATGTGGTTGGGGCGGCGGTTGCCATTGGCATAGCCTCTGTAAAAAAGAATCGCCCTTCATCAGGATGCAGCTTAGTTACTGTTGCTACTCCTGTATCGATCTGGGCATCGTGGCTGTTGGGTAGCGGCGACGATTTTGGGGTTGAATTTGCTGTTACTAATTGTCGATCTCCATTAGGATGCAGATTGTTTGCTGTCGCTATTTTTGTAGGCGGGGTATCGATATGGCTGTTGAATTGTGGAGCCGATATTTGGGTTCGCCCTTCACCCTGGTGTTGCCCAACCCGATTGACTTCGGCGGCGAGATGTTTGAGGTAAATAGCTGTATCTTGACTGCCCTTGGCGGCTAATTGAGCGGCTACCTGGTTCATCGTGTAGACTAGCCCTTCATCGACCAGATCGGGATGTTGGTTCAAGATCGCTACTTCGTCCCCTTTCGAGCATCCAAGTAAGGTTTGAATCAGTTTTAGATAGCTGTCAGCTCGGCTTTGGGCTGGGTCTTCATGAGTGTTTTGTTGCAGCAGATGAGTAAGTTGAACTGTCCAATAGTGGAGGAATTTGGCAGCAGGGGCATTGCCTTCGGCGTTGAGTCGCTCGGTAATTTGCGCCATTACTGTTAAGAGTTCGGCATCGATTAGATCTTCATGCTGCTGAAGTAGCAACCACTCTTCTCCTTTGGCACAGTCCAGCAGGGCTTCGATTAGGTGTAAATATGTATTGAGGTGCTGTGTATCCATTTGAGCCTTCCTTTACAATCTCATTCCCTTCACATTAGGGAAACAAGTTGAGGAAGTTGTGAAGAAGATCGAAAACCAGGCATAATCTTAACTCATTAGCGTAGTTGGCTAATGTTCCTTAGCAAAATATGGTCGATCCATAGTCTTAATTGAGTAGTCATTGATTATCTCCTCATTGGGAATATGTCCCCGATTTATGATTTAAAAAAACTTTGGTATATTTATAGATTTTGTCGATAGTTTATATATTTTTAGTTACATTAAAATTATCTATTAGATAAATCAGTCAATCGGTATATTTCAGATATAAATAATAGCTGAAATATACCGATTGACTGATAGAGATAAATAGTAGATTCAGTCATGTGAGCAAACTTCACTTTATAAAGTATTAACGATTCAATTATTTTAGGGAATCATAAGATTGAGCCGATCGGTTTGCTATTCATAGAGAAGATTGTATATGTCGCCATTGCCCGTATTCGATGACCAGTTGCTGCAAGATTTTATGAACGGGTTCTACGGATATGGCAACTATTCCGGTGATTATTGGTTTGTTGGTATGGAAGAAGGTGGCGGGAACTCATTTGAGAATATCGACAAACGACTTAAAGACTGGAATCATCGAGATCGGCTTGAACTCGAAGATATTGTTGAATACCATGCCAAAATAGGAGCAGAAAAGTACTTTGGTATATACCCAAAACTCCAGCCGACATGGAACCGCCTGATTCGGATTGCATTAAGTGCCGAGGGGCAGGACATTATTCATAAGGAAGAAGTCCGCGCCTACCAACAAGCGCATCTAGGGCGACATACCAGCAATAATTGCCTGCTAGAACTACTCCCACTTCCTTCACCCTCATTAGGACATTGGTTGTATGCACAACACTCGAAATTGCCATGTCTAAGAAGTAGAGAAGCGTATATGAGCTATGCTCAACGTCGCGCAACGCATTTACAATTACGCATTCAAGAGTTCAAGCCAAAAGCCGTTATTTTTTATAGTGTGAATCCTGCTTATATCTCTTGGTGGAAGTCAATTGCAGGCGTTGAGTTTGAGGAAAAGCTTATCGATCGCGATCGGATGTACATTGGTAAAAATAAACAAACAGTATTTGCTATTGTTCGCCATCCTGTTGCACGAGGTGTAAAAAATGAATATTTCCACCAAGTGGGTAAAATTATCGCTCGATATTAGGATTTGGCGATGTATCAAAGTCTCATCCAGCCA
>JAJAZF010000599.1 GCA_026785875.1 Chamaesiphon sp.
CTCACTCTCGGCGATCTTACTTGCTGGTGGTCGCAGTTCTCGGATGGGTCGAGACAAGGCTACCATTGAAATTGATGGTGTGCCGCTGATTCGGCGGATCTATGATGTTGTCGCTTCATGTCAAGATGGCGATCGGGTAATCGCCAACCACATCTATGTCGTTACGCCGTGGGCACAAAAATATCGATCGCTCCTACCCCTCAATTGTCATTTCATCCCCGAACAGCAGCCACATCAAGGCCCTCTGATCGGCTTTAGTCAAGGATTGGCAGCGATGACTTCCCCGTGGATACTATTGCTTGCCTGTGACTTGCCCAACTTATCGACTCCGCTCGTCCAATCCTGGATTGACGGTTTGCCATCTGTTTCGGCTCAGAGCATCGCTTATCTACCAAAACATCTCCACAAAGGTTGGGAACCTTTATGTGGCTTTTATCGCCAATCTTGCCACCGCTCCTTACTCGAATACATTGACGGTGGCGGGCAATCTTTTCAAGGGTGGCTAAAGCTGAATCCAGTGACAGAATTAGTAGTTACCGATCCGCTGTGGCTAGTAAACTGTAATACACCTACGGATTTGGCGAGGGTCGTCACAGATCGCTCCAAGGCAGCAGTTGATAGTTGATAGTTGATAGTTGATAGTTGATAGTTGACACTATGCCTACGGCAGGCTAACGCCAACGGCTACGCTCAGTGCAAGCAGTTGACAGCGAAGTTGTGAGAGTGCGTTCCACCAAGCAGCTCTCATTCTTACCACAATCCTTTTGAAGGCGGGGATTTAAGCACCTGATTTTCGTTAAAATGGTGATCGATCGTCAGATTGCCACTTCTTTTTAGGAAAAGTCAATTCAGAATCACTAATCCTGCTGGGTGAAACAGATGTGAACAAACCCGTCTAGCGACACGTCTGGCTGCGTAGTTCCTACCGCATGATTTCAACCGCACAATCTAAAATCCAAAATCCAAAATCTAAATGACCCTACTACCGACTGATGACACCCCACTATACAATCATCCACTACCAGAAATCGAACAATGGCTGATCTCGATGGGTTGTGAGCAGGATGATAGTGAGTTGCATTGCTGGCATATTACCAGACCTGACTGGCGAGCACAATTGTCTCTGGATATTGAAGAATTAACAGTTCGGTATCATTCAGCCAACAGTTCGACAGGATCTCAAAGCAGTTCCCAAATGGCTCCAGGGCAAAGTATTTACCGCACCTTCAAGTATTCCCTCAGTCGTCAAGATATCGAAAATGCCGTCTTCGCAGGTCCATAACTCGATCGCTTAGGTTATAATACAAAGTGTCAATTAACTACCTCGATCGATGCTTGAAGACTCCAAGTTAGCAGGGAAAATTTAGTTTGGACGCGAAAACTGCCATACATTGACCTGCTTTGGTGAGGGATGATGCTACCTAAGTAGTGATGCTGAGGTTGGGACAGATCGATGCAACAATCTACCCATCTATCTACCGATGTTTCTAGCCATATTTATAGCTGCAATCTCTGGGTTGCTTGTCGGTGCCAGTGGTTGTTACTTCTGGCGTGAATCTCATCTCAGACAGCAATTACGACAGGTTTTAGATGTGATGGAAACATCTGAAGATCGTGAAAATATTTCCTTACCGACGATTTCGCAATTGCGACGCAGAGCGAGCTTCAGTCAACAGCAACAACAGCAGCTCCAACAACAATTATGTAGTTGGCAGTCTTTAATCGAAGCAGCACCGATTGGGTATCTCCAAATCGATGCCGAAAATCAGGTATTATGGTGCAATCAGTCAGCTCAACACCTGCTTGAGATTCAAAAATGGCATTCGGGACAAGCGAGATTATTATTAGAATTAGTCCGCTCTTACGAACTCGATCTATTAATTACCAAAACAAGATCGAGCCAGGTTGCCAATGAGTTAGTTTGGCAGTTTCACTTTGGTTATCACGAAGCGGCAAATTCTCGATTCTCCAAAGGAGAGGCTCCACCAGCGGTTTGGCTTAAAGCCAGCAGTATGCCATTAGCTGATGGTGCGATTGGGGTGTTTATCGAGAGCCAACAGGCGCAAGTTGATGCCACTACTGCGCGGGAACGGTGGTTGGGAGATCTCGCCCACGAAATCCGCACGCCGCTAACAGTTATTCATCTACTAGCCGAAACATTACAATCTAAAGTTACACCCGATTTAACTCGCTGGGCAGATCGGATTTTAGGAGAGACTAATCGGTTAATCGATCTAGTTCAACATTTTTTAGAACTGAGTCAGTTAGAATCCTCTTCAACTCAACATCTTCGATTAGTAGAAGTAGATTTTGTCGCGCTCATTCATGATGTTTGGCACACCCTAGAACCGATGGCTAGACAGCGACAAATTGAATTTGTCTATACGGGAGCGGTGGAATTAATGCTGGAGATCGATGCAGCGAGATTTACCCAAGTAGCGATTAATTTATTTGATAATAGTCTGAAATATTGTCCCGAGCGCGGACATATTTGGATGGATATTCAGATGTTATCAGATCCACTCACCAATCATCCCCAATCTACTCAGCATCGGGTTTGTATAGATTTCTATGACGATGGAGCTGGTTTTACACCGAGCGATTTACCATATATATTCGATCGCTTATATCGCGGTGATGTCTCCCGCCAACGCCAA
>JAJAZF010000600.1 GCA_026785875.1 Chamaesiphon sp.
AAACCGCAAGTTATCTGAGTGACGATCGCTTGGTTGCCAAAAATACTGGATATTTTTGATACTAGACAGGTTAAATCCGTTGCTAAGGAAACTCGATCGATGACTCCCAGATTTCTAGAACTAAGAAACATTTTACCGCTATAGGTAGCCATCGCGATCGTTAGTGTCTGGACAATTAGTTTGGGGATCTGCATTCGGGTTCAGCTTGAAACTCTAAATCCAATTTGGGTGCTATATCTGGTTGGCTGGCAAACTTGGATCTATACGGGGTTATTTATCACCGCTCATGATGCGATGCACGGGAGCATTCACCCTTGGTCACAGCTCAATCGAGCGATCGGTCAATTGTGTTTATGGTTGGATGCTGGATTTGATTACTCCCAACTTTTCGGCAAGCATCACCTACATCATCAGTATCCAGCTAGCGATCGCGATCCCGATTTTCATCATGGGAAAATAGCACATTTTTGGGGCTGGTATGGACATTTTGTCTGCGAACATATCATCGGATCTTCTTAACCATTTCTTAATAAACATGGGTATAATAAGTATGGATCGAAGTAAAAAAAGAGTATCTTCTTCACTAAATCCACTGTGATGGATGACTAATCCCAAACAGCAACTTAATTCATCTGGCAAACGTCTGAATCATCAGCCCCCATCTATTTACACTTACGTCGATCGACTCAGACTAGCACCAAAAATTTCTCATTACAGTGCTGGAAAACACCGCCAATCTCTCGTAGTCAGTAGCAGAATTACAGAATTACAGTAATTCACAAACAACTTCAACAGCCTTGAGCTGAATGAATCATGCTCGATCTTGTCTCCGCACCTGCCATCGTCCGCGTTATCTCTAGTGCGTATCTCCTGTCTACATGCATACTACTAAGTTTTGCAACATGTAGTTGGTGGATTGTTTCTCATCTCGAGAGCCAGGATACACACCTACCTAGATGGTTTAGCTAGGTTTTAGGTTCGGGCTGGTGATTTGCAATTTAGGACTTCCATCACAGTCCCAATTGCTGATAAGATAGTAAATCCTTGCTTCTGCCAACACATTTGTGCACTGAGCCGAGGCCAATATGTCCATAAGGAGAATCTGTGAGCGATAAATACGAAATCATGTACATCCTGCGTCCCGACTTGTCGGACGATCAGGCAAGCGAAGCGATCGAGAAATATCGGACTATCATCGAAACAAATGGTGCTACCGATATTGAAATCCAACAACGTGGCAAACGCCGCCTTGCTTATCTAATTGGCAAGAACCGTGACGGAATCTATGTTCAGGTCAACTATACTGGTTCTGGCAAGGAAATTGCGCCGCTAGAAAGAGCAATGCGTCTGAGTGAAGATGTAATTCGCTACCTAAGTCTCAAACTCGATCCTCCTAAGAAAGCAGCTAAAGCTGCTGCGGCTGCGCTTGCACTTGCCGAAAGTGGCGAACAAGCATAGTCTTTATTTTCATAAAACTTGCAACAACAGCTCGCACCAGCGAGCTATTGTTTTAGGAGGCGAATCGATGGCGATATTGAAGTAGATTAGAGCGAGGCGTAACATTGTAACGTGAACTAATGTCAGCTAATATCTATCTGTTGATAGATAGTTAGTCCCAGTCGAGATATTCAGGAACTTATCAACTGTCAAACACTTCAAATATAGTGTAACTAAAACCAAAATTCGCTCGATTGGTCTCACACTTGGTGATATGACAACTCCACACACTCACAGCAACTTTTATCGTTTATCTCGCCCCCTATTACTGGGCATCATGACTAGCTTATTAGGTATTCTAAGTGGAATTGTTCCCGATGTCGCCGCCGCCAAGCCCAGTTTCGTCAGGATGGCGCAAACTGAAGAATTTAGCGATCCCGATCTTCGTAATTATGCCGCTGCATTGGTTCAAATCGAACCAATCCGGCAATCAGCACTAGCTCAAGTGAGCCGCGCCAATGGTAGCGGGACATTGCCCAGTCTAGTTTGCAATCAGCCGAATACGATGGAGGGGTTAAATAGTGAAGCAAAATCTCTATTTGTCAATTATTGCAATCAATGTGAGACAATTGCGGCTGGTAGAGGACTGAGTATCGACAGGTTCAATCAAATTACTCAGGCTGTACGATCCAATCCTCAACTCCAATCTCGGGTACGGAGCTTTATGAATTAGCTGACGATCGAGCGGATATGGGTGAGAATATAATAACAACTGTCATCCATTGAGGTTAAACCTATTGTGTCGATAGTACTCAGCAAAAGATTACATCACCATCATCATCACGGTCATCACCATTTATCGCTACCACCGATTCTCTCTTTGACAGCCGAAGAACGCACCCGCAGCCGCTATCATTTCATTACTGATGACAAAACACCTGTCTACCTGCAACTACCACGCGGGACGGCTCTTCAAGATGGCGATCTGCTAGCGTCTGAGACTGGCGATATCTTAGTCCAAGTTGCTGCTAAAGCAGAGCCAGTTTTGACAGTAACTAGCGACGACTCGATTAACTTACTCCGTGCGGCTTATCATTTGGGCAATCGCCATGTCAGCCTGGAAATAACACCTACATATCTCCGCTTGACTCCTGATTCTGTCTTAGAAAGAATGTTGACACAATTAGGTTTGCAAGTGGTTGCTGAAGTTGCGCCATTTCGCCCTCAAGGTGGTGCTTACAGTCATCAGCATTAGTAAATAGCGTGAGCAGACCAACCGATCGCCAACAGCTATTAAGATTATTACAGCTAGCAAGTCCATTGTTACCAGTTGGAGGATATAGTTATTCTGAGGGGTTGGAAAGTCTCATTTCACAGGAGATAATTGACGATCGAGTCACACTCCAAGCTTGGATCGATCGAGAATTACAGACTGGATCGATTCGGATCGAGACAGCCATGATGGATCGTGCCTATCTAGCCGGAACGCAGTCTGATTGTGAAGGTTTGCAATACTGGAACCAATGGCTATCAGCAGCAAGAGAAACTGAAGAGTTGCGCCACCAAAGTTGGCAAATGGGCGGTTCTCTAGCTAAACTCGCGATCGAATTAACGCCGGAAATTCAAGCATTAATCATCGCCATCGGTAGTCCCTGTAATTACGCGATCGCTTTTGGAGTTACCGCACAATTTTGGCAAATCGATCGACAAGCCACAATTTCAGCTTATCTACATAATTGGGTGACAAATCAGATCGGCGCAGGTGTCAAATTAATTCCGCTCGGACAAACAGCCGGACAACAAATCTTATGGCAATTACAGGAGCGAATCGATTTGCTATCTCAGACGATTCCTGAGTTGGCTGATGAAGATCTCTACGCCTGTAGCTGGGGGCTATCACTAGCTAGTATGCAGCATGAAACCCTCTACAGTCGGCTGTTTAGAAGTTAAAAGTCTGGAATAAGTATGAGAGACTGCTCCCGATCTCTAAGACTTATTGCTATCTATTCTCAAAAAGTGTTGACATCTATTCTCAGCACCTGTATAGTAATTTATATCACTCAAATTCACTGGTAACAAGCCGCCAGTCATCGGCAGAAGATCCACTAAGCGATCGTCGATGACTGGATCGTAAAAGCTATGTTCAGTCTTCTGGCTGGATCAGGATTGTAACTAGTCATTGGTTTGGTGTTCTCCTCTCTAAAAA
>JAJAZF010000601.1 GCA_026785875.1 Chamaesiphon sp.
AATAGGTCGGTATCGTCATATGTATAGTTGTACTTAATCGCCCCATCATCAGCACTCAATCGATTGCTGTTTTTATCGTAGGTATAGGTAAATTGTTTACCAGTCCCATCCCAGGTTTCAGTTTTGATCCGGTTGAGATTAGCGACTTATTAGCTTGGTTAGACGTAAATAATTGATAATTAATAATTAATAATTAATATTCGTTTTGCTTCGCGCCAAGGCAGAGCAGTCTTACCATCAGCTAACACCACAATTGCATGATGTTTGGGATCTGAATAACTATAATCTACTAGCTGTTCAGATTTAGCCCAGTCATACCACACCTTAAATTCCTCAGCCTCCTGTTGATTAACTAATTTTGGTTCCCCATAAATCTCCGATAATGGCGTTACCTGTGGTTCAGTCTTTGACACTCCCATCTTCTGCTCTAATTCCGTCATCTTCGCCGCAATCTCATCCCACGGAGCTTCTGAACAGTTGACAGTTGACACTTCGGCTACGATCAGTGCAAGCAGTTGACAATTGACAGCGGGAGTTTGAGCGGAATCTAAACTGATTTGTGTCTCAGCTAAAACCGGAGCAGCAACAATTTCCGCAATTGCAGGTAAATAAACCTGACTCGCTGCATCAATTCCTAACAGCCGTTGCACCTGTGCAGTTTGCTCCGCCGAAACTTCTAACTTAGGCTTCAACACCCCAGGCGCATCATAACTAACTCCCAACCGTTCGCACTTAACTTTCTCCTCTAACTCCCGCTCTAACCGTCGTTGATACTCATTCCACATCAAACCAGCCTTAAACGGATTCGCTAGTACTATTGCCGCTAATTCCACCGCACGAGCAGTACTATTTCCCGCTTCTCCATACTTACTTTGTTCGATATAACTACGGAAGCTTAAATTAGTATTACCATACACATCCGCCCAAGGTTTCCGATCGATTGTCCCAACATTCAATCCAGCTTGATATTCAATCCAATGTGTCCCCGTTCCCCGTTCACAGGTTTTCTGAACTTCGGACTCTACCCATTTAGATGGAGTATGCAAACGCGGATTATTGATCGCAAAGGTGTATAGAGAGGTCATAAAGCCTTGCAATTCTTCTAAGGTAGTCCACAGTCCATTTTCCTTGCCAAACTCTACCCAGGTGGCTGATAGTTGGGCTGCTTTCCGTTCTGTCCGAGTTGGTTTGACAACTACTTCAGTAACTTGGTTGTAATCGGCGGCGGAAGATCGGCTCTCACTAGAGATTGGTGCTGTGTTAGCAATTTCTGGTTGGGGATTAGCCGCAGACAAATCAACTTCGACTGGGATTGCTACAGGATTAACGGGAACGACAATTCCATACTCCTGGTTGTCTGGCTCTAGATCTGAATCAAACCAATAATCCCTCTCTTCCTCATCTGATTGGTAGTTCAGGCTAGGGGAGTTAGAGGGGAGAATAGTTATTTCTTTAATTCGTTCATTATTGATTTTGGTATTTAATATGTTCCCCAATTTTCGTGGCGTGGTTTTCCGTGCTGTGGTTTTTTGGGTTGTGGGTGAAAATGCTGCTGAAGGTGCCTGTAAATTAGGATATATGCTGGACTCCATGATCCGGTGAATGGAGCCGATAAATCGCCCTGCATCGTCCCGTAGGCGTTCGCGGATGATGTAGCCGTACTGTTCTAGTTCGGTTAGGTATTTGGATACGGTGTTCGCGCTCAGGTTCATCTGTTTGGCGAGATATTTGGGGACGATTCGCCATTGGTTGGGGCGCGATAGTAAGTGGAAGACGATCGATCTGGCTCGATCTGTTAATCTGGTGTCGCGAATCACTGCGTTGTCGATGACGAGGAAGTCTCTCTTGTGCTCGCTACGGATGGTTTCGGCGATGCGGATTGGTGTTGTGTTGTACATTAGCCAACCTCCTGGCTCTGGGTAACGATTTCGCTGTTTACGTGAATTTGACTATGGTTTTGATGCCGACTTGTGTTTATCATGGATACTAGAATCCCTTGAGGAATCTATTTTGATTTAATGAGAACTAAATTGAATCTCACCGTACCCATTCGGTGGATAAAACCCAGGCAAAGTTTAGAGGTTGCTTGGGTTTTGTTTCGTTTAGCGCGGGTATGCAGGTGCGCTGGGTGAATTTAGGTGGCTGGGGTAGGGGATAAAAGAAAGGAGCGTCGAAATCTATGGGCGATCTGAGGATCTCCACACTACTATATTGCACTTGGGGTGTCACCGCGAGTGAGATTTCTTGGGGTTTCGAGAAATATAGGCTGGGATGTTCTCAGGGCAAAGGTTTGAGTTGGTGGGCAATGCCCACCCTACAACTCCTGAGACCCCCTTTCATTTAGAAGTTGTAGTAAGTCAGAACCACCCTTGATCCAGAATTTATCTTTAACTGGAAAAATATCTTCCGAATAATCATTGGCAAAATCTATAAATTCGCTTGTCCAACCATCAGCAATATATCGCTCCATTGGGGTACCTTCGTAGTAAAAGGCACCTACATGTAAATTATCAAAATCTACAAATAAAATTGGAAATAAATCTTGAACATCCCACCAAGAAGTAATTGAGGGAAATCTTTTTGCCAATTCTATACTTAATTCATCTTTGTCGATCTCAAATTCTGCCATTGAATCAAAAAACTGCTGTGCATTTTTATCATTTACTACACGTATACCAAATCGATAAGAATCTTGAAAATCTGGAACATTATGACCTTGGCTAATGAATTCATTACGCCATTTTTCTTGATCGAGAACCCAAAAATCTCTATCACTACGAAACCAATGGATGGTACTTTTGTACCGAACTACTGTAACAACTATTTCTATATCTAAATCTTCCATTTAATTCTTCTTGTCGGTAATTTTGCCAGAACCTTTGATCGCAGTTTCCTCTAACCACTTAGCCCATATAGATGGTAGCTCATATGATCGACCTGGTGTTGTTTCGTCAACAATTTTTGGAGCCAGCTTATTTTGATTTGCAGGGTTTGAGTTGTAATTCAATTGCGGTATGGCTTCACTTTGAATAAACTCATCCATCCATTTAGGTATTTCAAATGAAAATATTCTAGCCCCAGGTCTTTTTCCCAAAAAGTATTCAGCATGTTTTAAATCGCCAATACTTATGTTGAGCGTAGTTTTATTTATTAATGGGTTTCCATCTGAGTCAAAGCTGATATGGTTTCGACTAGCGTAAGGCGGGGTGCCACCTTGTACTCTGAAAATGGTAGAGGTTTCTTCAGCAGCACTGCCAGAGCTAGCAGGTAAAAGACTCCAACCAGGCGGAGTCGTCGCTAGCGCAGATGACTGTGCAGTTACAATCTGACCAGTACTATTTAACTGAGGATTGCCCTCTGGATAAACCTGACGAGCATTATTGAATCCATTATCAAACGCTTGCTGTTTAGCAGCTTGATAGCCAGACCACAGCTTAGTACCACCATAAATCGAACTAGCTAAATCAACCACCCCAGTAGCAATATTACCCTGAGAGAAATTCACACCAGCACTAATCACACCACCACCAACACCAACAGCCCCTAATGTTGTTCCAATCCCACCAACCACAGCACCAGGAACGCCCAAAGCAACAGCCCCTAGCCCTAGCGACGTAGCACCAAAACCAACACCAAAGCCGATCCCCGCACCCTGTACGCCACCAATCAAGCCATTAATATAAGCACTACCAATTGAATCCCCAGATAAAATCCCATTACGACGGTCGCTATCAATACTTTCAGCAGCCCCACGCGCAAAACCATAAACACCACCAAAAGCTGCCGCAGTCAGCCCAGCACTAACAGCAGCACCCGCTGCCCAAGCTAATGGTACTAGGAATGCAAACTCACCCGTCGGGTCGGTATACATGGTAGAACTATTCCCCACATACCGATACAGATTAGTATCCCCAGCCCCAAACCCCGCCGGGTCAACGCTGATAAACCGCCCATTCGCCGCGTCGTAATACCGAGCGCGATAGTAATCTAATCCTGTCTCCTTATCCTGCTCCCTTCCCGTATACCCATACCGGAACTTCACCGAGGGATTAGTCTCACTCAACACCCGTCCGAAACTATCGAACGTCCGTTTATCGACAACAGCCCCACCAGCATCCGTCAACAGATTCACACTCCCCAATCTGTCACTCAAACTCCACACCATCCCTGTCGGACTATCTTGCGCCATCACAGCATCAACATTCGTCCCATACAAGTAATGGAATGTCTGAGTCCCACTAGCATCAGTCACGTAAGCAATCTGATTCCGGTCGATAATGTACTTCTCAACTACGCCATTGACTGTCTTACTCACCCGTTGGTCATCAACATCATATTCATAACCCACTATCTGAGTTACTACCGCACCTGCTCCACTCCCATCTTTAGTCGTAACCTTAGTCAACCGATTCCGGTAATCCCACTCATACTCATCCACCACACCACCGACAATCTTTGTCCGTTTGGTGCGATTCCCTTCTTTGTC
>JAJAZF010000602.1 GCA_026785875.1 Chamaesiphon sp.
AGATAGTATCGAACTGTTAAAACAAGTCAATAATCTAATTATCGATCGCGGGTGGCAAATTGCCAATCTCGATACAGTCGTTGTCGCCGAGCGTCCAAAACTCAAGCCCCATATTCATGCTATGCGCGATCGATTGGCACATGCGTTACAATTGTCGCCGGAGCAAGTTGGTGTCAAAGCTACTACCAACGAAGAATTAGATGCGACAGGAAGGGAGGAGGGTATCTGTGCGTATGCTGTGGTGTTGCTCACCAAGGATAGTTAAGTGGTGCTGATAATTCAGACGATCGGCTCTAATTTGTCTTGTATCCCTAATTCCTTTACAGTTAAAGAGGGAATATAGGGATAAAATTTATGGTGTGGCGTTGGTTGGTGAGTATTTTGGCGAGCGTGCTAATCGCTTTAACTCCTATTAGTCCTGGATTAGCACAGCCAGCACCTACTGATGTTACCGATGCCCAATTTCAATTAGGCGACCAATTACGCACCCAAGCTTTTACAGCTACTAATGAGGGTGATTTTGGCAGGGCTGAAAAGTATTGGACGCAATTAATCGATTTGTTTCCACAGAATCCGGCGATTTGGAGCAATCGGGGTAATTCTCGTGTCAGTCAGAATAAACTAACTGAAGCGGTGGAAGACTTTAATAAATCGATCGAGTTATTACCCAACTATCCTGATGCTTATCTTAATCGCGGTACAGCTTTGGAGGGTTTAGGCAAGTGGAATGAAGCGATCGCTGATTATCAATATATCATCTCGATCGATCCTAAAGATGCGATGGCTTACAATAATTTAGGTAATGCCTATGCTGGTTTGGGTGAGTGGAAGACGGCAATTAAAAATTATCTCCAGGCTTCAGCAATCGCCCCTGACTTTGCATTCGCCCGCGCTAATTATGCCTTAGCTTTGTATCAGAATGGAGAGATTCCCGAAGCCATCCGCAATATGAAGAATATCGTCAGAAAATATCGAGATTTTCCTGATGTGCGCGCTGCTTTGAGTGCGGCTCTATGGCAAGATGGTCAACGGGGTGAAGCTGAGAGTAACTGGGTAGCTGTGATTGGTTTGGACAGTCGCTACAAGGATCTAGATTGGGTTAAAAATACCCGTCGTTGGCCGCCTAATATGGTTGCCGCATTAGAAAAGTTTTTGAAGTTGCAGTGATGTCACAATTTTAAGATTTAGCAGTTATAATTAGTTTTTGCTGGCTACATTTATGGTTCCACCAGTGATTAAACCCACCCAACTTTCATCGACAGACTTGAATCGATTAGCTTATTTACGATCGATTCAACCTGCTAGATCCGCGACATTGCGATCTTCTTCACGCGGAGATCGCATCGCCGATCTTGTCACAGACATAGTTGGATCGTGGCGGTTTATCATTATCCAAAGTTGCTTGTTGGCAGTTTGGATCGTCTTAAATATTATTTCTTGGGTTGCTCATTGGGACCCATATCCATTTATTTTACTCAATCTAGCATTGAGTTTTCAGGCGGCTTATGCGACTCCATTTATTTTGATGAGTCAGAATCGCCAGTCTGAAGTAGATCGAAATAAAGCACAACAGGATTTAGATTGCGATCTCAAAGCAGAAATGGAGATCGAATTACTCCATGAAAAACTGGACTCACTTAAAGATCGAGAAATCGCTAATCTATATCTTTTAGTCCAAACTCAATCAGAGACGATCTTGAGAATGGAGCAGATGATTGCACGACAAATAGAGATGAACGATCGATCGGATCGAGCTATTTAGGATGACAAGCTGGAATTGCCCGTGTTGTCATACCTAGTTGATGAGATCGTCTGTGGCTGTCAAGATTGCTGCTGGTACTGAATTTAACACTGGTGGCTCCTTTATTTGGACTACTACCTGTGGTTCGGGGATCGCCTGTGGCAAATCTTGACTAAATAAAAGCTTACCTTGGTAATTGGACGCAACCGCCAAGACCGTACCTAAGACTAAATAAACTGGAAATGGTAGATCGATTTCCTTGATTGACTGAAATAGTTGAGCGATAGCTATGACAATGAAAAAGATCGCCAGCCAAAATTGAGGCATGAATTTACAATCTAGAATAACTGAGTATGTCGATCGCTGTCAATTGGTATTAGTTTAAAGCGAAGTTGTTGTGACCAGACGCAAGCTGATTTTTGATGCTTAAATATAGTTCTGTATACAATATCCGAATCGATCTAAATTGTCAAGGGTAGAAAAATAGATCTGCCATAGCTATAAAAATATCAGATTTATAACATTCTTTAATTTTAACTAAAGGTGATAAGCTATTATGCGACGAGTTAGGAAACCTTAACTTTGGCAATTGTCGAAATCACCCCCGATTTTTCTAGTATAACCACGACGGATCGACTTCTGGAGTTGATTCATCATCACCCTGATGGTCTCACAATTAAGGAATTGTCCGATCGTTTAAACCGTCCCGTTTCTATGCTCCAAATTTGTCTAAAAATCCTGATAGCTAGCCAAAAAGTAGCCATCAGACAGCAAATTTATGGGCAGCAATTAGCAAAAGTATACATCTCAAAACCAGATAAAACTCAACCCCAACATCAGTTTCGGTCTATAACTAGTCGTAGTTATCCGAGCGTAACACCGATGCACCTACGGGAAGTAGCTGGATTGACAAAAGTACAACTAGCGATTGAATTGGGATTGAGTGTGAGAACGATTAATGATTGGGAGCAAAAACGCTCTCAGCCTAAATTAGTTCCTTCTCAACTCAAGCGGATGATGTCAGTGTATCAATGTACACTCGATCGATTAATTGAGGCATTCGAGTAGGTATTAAATAATACCTTGGTGCCGGAGACTGCTTGTAATTTAATTACTAGTGGTCCTGATGTATATGTATCCCGATCGACAATCGTGATGATGTCGATCGGGTATTTTTGTTTTTTCACCTGTTCTAGAAAACTCACATATGTAGCTAGTTGTCCATCGCCAACTTGCGGTCGATCGTCTAAGATTCCAGCCCGTCTGGCGCGAAGTTGGGATGTTACTAACAGAATATTTAGCTGTTGCCTGATTTGGGCTTCATTCATAGTTGCCGGATCGATACTCACTTTGGCAATTTTGGCAGATCGATCGAATAGTTTGCG
>JAJAZF010000603.1 GCA_026785875.1 Chamaesiphon sp.
CTAAGTAGACTTTTTTAAAGTGCGGTTGACTTGCTATAATTAGCTTGCTAGGTTCCAAATTCGTTGCAACTAGCTCTTGAAATTTAGATATTTTTCTAATGTTCTTGTTAATACAATCCTAATCTAATATTCATGATAAGGGTGGTAAAAACAGTCGAATTACTGAAATTTGTGAGGGTCATATCCTGTAATATGGCTGAATAAAAATCTCAACACATCCTGGGGTAATTAGTATATATTGAGATTTTAGCTGTAATAAAACTAGATACTAGGCAACTAGGCTGAATCTTGATTAAGTAATAAGTAATAAGTAATAAGTAATAAGTAATAAGTAATAAGTAATAAGTTGGTTGTCGCTCCAGGGATTCACACGACGGAGCGACAACACTCGTACATGCAGGCGTTAGCTAATGACCCTTTTTACTTGGTAAAAATTTAACTTAGCTGGACGAATATCGTAATTGGGCTATGGATATTTTGGCTTAAAACTATCAACCGATCGCAGCATGTCCGAAAGCTAACCCAGCGACTAACATTCCTAAGACTAGAAAAGGTTGGGCACTAGCTTGATATTTGACATCATTTTCTAAGGGATTACGGAGAAAATACATGTCTTGAAAGGTAATCTGTGGGATGATTAGTAATAACAGAATTGCTGCATAGAGATTTTGGTGAATGGTAATCAGATAGATACCAATTCCAGCTTGGAAGATATCAATCATCAATACACAAATCCAAGCAGATGTAGTAATCCCAAACATCACTGGGAGAGACTTTAGCCCAAATTGACGATCGCCTTCAACACTTTTAAAATCATTGACGATCGCGATGCCTAGCCCTGCTAAACTATAAAATAGTGTCATCACAACTATAGTCCAATTTAGGGTGCCAAATAAAGCATGACCAGCCCACCAAGGCAAGGCAATATAACTTGCACCTAGAGCGTAAGTACCCAACCAGCCGTTTTGTTTTAGCTTCAATGGTGGAGCTGAATAAATATAAGCGACAACCGCACCACCGATCGCCAAACAAGTCATAATTGGAAAGTCATGATTTGCGGCTCGATCGAGAATATAAGCAACCCCAATCCCACCAAATAATAAGACGAAAATTTGGACGACTACTTGAGATCCCGAAATTGCCCCCGAAGGAATCGGACGATAAGGCTCATTGACTGCATCGATCTCGCGATCGTACCACTCATTTACTACCTGTGTATAACCAGTCAATAATGGCCCAGACATTAACATACATAATGCCGCTTTGAGGACATTCTCGATCGACCAAGTATACGCACCCGAAGACGCTGCACCACAGACAACCCCCCACATCAGCGGAATCCAGGTAATCGGTTTCATCAATTGCAACCGAATCTTCCAAATTGAAGCCGCCTCAGTCGAAGCACCCTTCATCCCTAACATTTGTCGTGTCTTTGCACCCTTATCGGATGACTCAACTGGTAGATCGCTCATAATAAATTCAGGGAGTGCTATTTTAGTCTAGGCTCAAGTAGTAAGCCCTAACCTAAAGTGTATAACTACCAAAGCTGGCAGTCAAATCTAATCTCAACATCAAATCGTTTCTCAGACTCACTTTAGCTTAGTTCGCTCGAAAATATCTATGCTGACAGTTCGCCAGTTGTTGCAGTACAAACCGAATGGAAAACAGATCGTCGCGCTGACGGCGTGGGATTTTGCGATCGCCCAAATTTTAGATGCAGCGGGAGTAGATCTGATCCTCGTCGGTGATTCTCTGGCAATGGTGGCGTTGGGATATGAAAATACTCTACCCCTAACTCTCGATCAAATCATTCACCACGCTCAAGCAGTGAAGCGCGGTGTGAAAAATGCGCTGATTGTGGTCGATTTGCCATTCCTGAGCTACCAAACTAGTATTGAGGACGCGATCGCATCAGCCGGAAGAATCCTCAAGGAGACAGGCGCACAGGCAGTCAAACTCGAAGGCGGGTATCCAGCGATGGTAGAGACGGTATCCAGGCTGGTTGATATCGGTATTCCCGTGATGGGACATATCGGCTTGACACCTCAATCGGTGCATCAATTGGGCTATCGTCAACAAGGGCACTCAGAAAGCGATCGAGAACGGCTGATCTCCGCCGCAACCGCCTTAGAGCGAGTGGGCGCATTTTCGCTCGTGTTAGAACATATTCCCGCCGATTTGGCTCAACTAATCTCCCAAAAACTCTCGATTCCGACGATCGGCATTGGTGCAGGAACAGACTGTGATGGACAGGTATTAGTAACAGCAGATCTATTAGGTTTAACGCAGCGTCAGCCACCGTTTGCGAAGGCTTATGTCGATTTACGAGCAATTATCACTCAAGCAGTGCAAGACTACAGCACCGATGTCAAATCAGTCGAGAGTTAGGATCTCTAGGGACAAGTTTATCCTAATTAGATGGGTGTAATTAAGTATAGTGTCAGGTGGATACTGCCCACCAGTGTCGAGCTAACAACAAAGCTAAAAATTTAATTTAACGCCCACCGCAACACCCCCCAAAATGGATAATTAACCCCTACAAAACTTTGATAATTGGTAATCGATCATGCACAGGTACGGGGAAGATTGGCTAAAGTTTGTCAAACAACAGCAGGTAATTGCGGTAATTCGATCGAGCGATCTACGCGTAGGCAAAAAGATGGCGCAGGCGGTGGCGGCTGGTGGGATAAAATTAATTGAAATTACCGCCAATAGCGATCGACCGTGGGAATTAATTGAGTCACTACGGGCAGAATTACCGGATTGCTCGATCGGTACGGGGACAGTATTGAGTCTAGCAGATGTCCGCAATGCGATCGCCTGTGGGGCTGAATATATTTTTATGCCACATCTCGATCTGAGTCTAATTCAAGCTGCGACTACCGCCGCAATTCCGATCGTCCCTGGAG
>JAJAZF010000604.1 GCA_026785875.1 Chamaesiphon sp.
GAAAAAATTGGTGGACAGGCTAAATTAATTCAACTATTAGAACGAACAGTTAGTGCTGTAAATATTGATTCACTAGCTGTACTAGTGATGGATAAATACATCCGTCGAGAATTGATTAAAGCTGGTACAGAAGTCACTCAGTTGGGCTATGCGGCCGATCGACCATTAGAAATAGTCCTTGATGAATCAGAGCAACAAATCCTCAATTTAACCCAAGCAAGACCCAAGCAAGGGTTGATACCGATCAAAGAAATTGTTGCAACTACCTATCAAGATATTCAAGCTCGTCATGACAAATTAATTCCGCCTGGATTGACAAGTGACTTTAGCGATTTAGATGGAATGACAGGTGGTTTTCAGCGATCGGATCTCATCATTATTGCGGGTCGTCCGTCAATGGGAAAATGTTTAGCTCATGATTCTGAAATAGTGTTAGCAGATGGTTCAATTAAAACTATCGAAGAACTATATCATCAGCAAGAAGCAGAGATTTTAACTTTAAATGATAACTGGAAATTTAGCATAACTAAACCATCAGTATATGTCGATGATGGGATCAAGCCAGTGTTCAAGGTTCAAACACGATTGGGCAGATCGATCGAAACAACTCTCACTCATCCTTTTTTAACATTAGATGGTTGGAAACCATTATCAAATTTACAAGTTGGAGAAAAGATAGCTATACCGAGAATAATTCCTGTGTTTGGCAAGGAATCGATGCGAGAGTGTGAAGTGAAACTCCTAGGTTATCTAATTGGTGATGGTTGCTTGACTCAAAGTAGAGTTAGTTTTACTAATATCAACCCGCTTATCCAAGATGACTTTATTGCCTCTGTTCGAGAATTTGGCAATCTTAAAGTTAGACTAGAAACTTCCAATGGAACTCGTGCAGCAAGTTTACTCGTTACGGCTAATTTAGAGCAGTCGCAATCTAACCGACTACAATTTGGCATCAGATTAAAGCGAATTTTAGCCGAGCATTGTGAAATTACCGATCGACAATTGGCGAAAGAAATTGGAGTAAGTCCATCTTTACTCTGCCAGTGGCAACAAGGTATCTGCGCTCCTAGTCCAGAAATGTTAAATCGATTATGCCATCTACTGAATATAAATCGCACTGACTTAATCAAACTAGATCTAGATATTAGTTCGGATAATAGTTTGCTATTATGGCTCAGATCGATTGGTCTAGCAGAGCATACAGCACATAATAAATTTGTGCCGGATGCTATTTTCGTGCTTCAAAAACCGTTAGTAGCATTATTCATTAATCGTTTATTTGCTACAGATGGTTGGGCTTCGGTACTTAGTAGCGGGCAAGTACAGTTAGGATTTACCTCAGTTAGTAAAAAATTATCATGTCAAGTTCAACATCTATTATTGAGATTTGGAATTGTCACTCAACTCAGATATAGAGCTGTAAAATACAAACAAGAACGACGTGATGCTTGGCAATTAGATCTCACTGATGCTCGATCGATTTCCACGTTTATTGCAGAAATTGGTATATTTGGGAAAGAAAAAGCTATAGAAAAAGTTCGAGTAGCATTATTAACTAAAAAATACCAAACTAATCGAGATTTAATTCCGCTCTCAGTCTGGTCTAATCTGGATATGGCTAGAGGAAAAGAAAGTTGGCAATCGGTAGCTACTCGTGCAGGAATTACTGGTACATCGAATATTCATGTTGGCAAACGCGCACCAACACGCGATCGACTTTTACAATTAGCAACTGCTGTTAACGACTCAGATCTACAAAATTTGGCAACTAGCCAAGTCTACTGGGATGAAATTATCGAAATTGAGTATGCTGGCGATCGACAAGTTTACGACTTGACAATCCCTGATACTCACAACTTTGTTGCTAATGACATCTGTGTTCATAATACTGCTATCAGTTTGAATATTGCCTATAATATGGCAAGACTGCATAAGTTGCCAGTATTAGTCTTTAGCTTGGAAATGTCCAAGGATCAATTAGTTCAAAGATTGATTGCTAGTGAATCAGGAGTAGATAGTAATCGCCTCCGCGCGGGGCGAATTAGTCCCAATGAATGGGATTCGGTATATAAAGCAGTAGATCGAATTTCTGAGCTGCCAATCTATATCGATGACAATGCTAGTATGATGTTGATGGAGATGCGAAGTCAAGCTCGAAAATTGCAAGCCGAGCATGGTGGCACGTTAGGATTGATCATGATCGATTACCTGCAACTGATGGAAGGTAGTAGTGATAATCGCGTTCAGGAAATATCCAAAATTACTCGTGGTTTAAAAGGATTAGCACGGGAATTGCAAGTACCATTAATCGCCTTGTCACAATTAAGTCGCGGTGTTGAAGCTAGAAATAATAAACGTCCAATGATGTCAGATTTACGTGAAAGTGGCAGTATTGAACAAGATGCAGATTTAATTATCATGCTATATCGCGATGCTTATTATAATCCTGACACACCCGATCGAGATATTACTGAATTAATTATTACCAAACATCGGAATGGCCCAACGGGTATAGTAAAATTAGTTTTCGATCCGGCTTTAACTAAGTTCAAAAACTTGGCTCGTCCGATGAATTAGCTTAGATAAGCTGTTAGTCATTTAATCTACTGGTTGAGAAAAGGCAGACGGCAGACGGCAGACGGCAGACGGCAGACGGCAGACGGCAGACGGCGTGACGAGCACGATCGACAATGTGATTTAAATGTTCGACAGCTTATTGCTGTTTCTTTGTTTCGATCGAACGGGTAATTGGCAGCAGAAATATTCATTCGATCGATCTGACAATCGAATCTTACACTGAGAAGGGATATTCGATCGAGTATCCCTTCTCAGCTTAGACTAGACAATGTATCTATGCCTGTTGTAATGTTGCCATATCAATCACGAAGCGATATTTGACATCACTCTTGACCAAGCGATCGTAAGCTTCATCGATCTTATCGATCGGAATTAGTTCGATGTCTGAGGTAATATTATGCTCACCACAAAAATCTAGCATCTCTTGAGTTTCTTTGATGCCACCAATTAGGGAGCCGCTGAAATTGCGCCGACCAAAAATCAGACTACCCACAGAGACGGATAGCGGTTCGACTGGTATGCCCACTTGGATAAGATTACCATCGCGTTTTAGTAGTACGAAGTAGGCATTGATATCATGCTGTGCGGACACAGTATCGAGAATGAAATGAAAACTATTGAGGTGTTTTTTCATCTCATCGGCATTTTTGGAATTGACGACCTCATCGGCACCCAACCGTAGAGCATCCTCAACTTTATTTGCCGAGGTAGTAAAGACTACCACATGTGCGCCCATCGCTTTCGCCAATTTCACACCCATGTGTCCCAGCCCACCGAGTCCGACGATGCCAACTTTTTGACCTGCGCTCACATTATAGTGACGTAAGGGCGAATAAGTAGTGATACCAGCGCAGAGGAGTGGTGCAGTAGCCGCAAGATCCAAATTATCTGGCACATGCAGCACAAACGCTTCATCCACGACGATATTCTGAGAGTAACCGCCGTATGTCACGCCGCCGAGGTGTTTGTCGGGAGAATTATAGGTAAATGTTGTGTCTGGGCAGAATTGCTCTAAGTCTTCCTCACAGTTGGCACAGGTGCGGCAGGAATCGACCATACAACCGACTCCGGCGGTATCGCCTGCTTTGAATTTGTTGACGTGCGAGCCAACTTTGACCACACGTCCGACGATTTCGTGACCGGGTACGCATGGATAGGCGGTACCTTGCCATTCGCCACGGACGGTATGTAAGTCTGAGTGACAGACACCGCAATATAAAATTTCGATCTGGACATCATGGTTGCCAACTTCACGGCGTTGAAAGTTGAAGGGGGCGAGTGGAGTTGTGGCACTTTGGGCTGCGTAGGCAAGAGTTTTCACGATTGTATTAGTTGAGGACTTTGCTCTACTCGGTGATGTCTGTGGTGTTGAAGATCGAGTGAGCGTTAGTTACCAGTGTAATGATCCCGACTTCAGTTTGAACTTGATGCCGACAATTGGCTCATCCGCAGAGTGTGCCAAAGCCGATTCTCCGCAGGAGACGCTACGCGAACGAATCCGAGCGATAATAGTATGTTGTAGAAACGATTCTCCAGCCCAGAGGCTTCTCTTCGAGAGGCTGTGCCTAACGGCAGGCTATCGCCAACGCCAACGCCAACGAGTAGTGACTAAAAATTTGAAGATTCGGGATAAAAGTTTCGACTGGGGTAGTCGAACGTATATCATGGGCGTATTGAACGTTACTCCCGATAGTTTTAGCGACGGGGGACGA
>JAJAZF010000605.1 GCA_026785875.1 Chamaesiphon sp.
GCTGGGAATCAGACGCTAACATTTTCACAGACAATTGCCAATCCAGTTTTTTCCTATGTAAGTCTTAATGGTAACGGGTATGCTTTCGATCTAGACTTTAACATCCTCAGCGTTGGAGATCCTGCTACTGGCAAAGATTGTGGCTTTTGGGTTTGTGGTACTTCTTCCAAATCTGTCGTTTTCAACGCTGGTACTGGCAAAACTGAATACCAACTAATAGGAACGGGCGAACCTCATGGAACACTTCAATTTACAGGAGCCTTTGATAATGTGTCTTGGCGCAGTTTGAGTAATGAGGATTGGAATGGTTTCACTGTTGGCATTCAAGGAACTGCCGCTGAAGTGTTTCCACCTTCTGCCTCCGTTCCCGAACCATTTACGATCGTCGGTACATTAGTAGGCGGTACAGCAGCTTTGAGAATGAGAAAAAAACTCAAATCTACAGCTAAAGAGTAGACAGTAATAGTAAATTCAGTAATGATTTAGAGTAGGGGCAATGTCTTGTCTCGCTGTCTTGTCGTTTTTTTATTCGGGGGGAACCCCCGAATAAAAACGCCGCTAAACCGTCGGGAAACAAAGGCGTGCGCGTTGGCAAAGCCTCTGCCTTAGCAGATGCCGCTTCATGAATTGCCCCTACTCTGTTTTACGAGGCAGATTTTGAATCTGAGCGGCAAACCATAGAGCGGCATTACCATTCTCATTATCCATCTGTTCTAAAGTTTGTTCCAGTAACTCGATCGGCAGTCCGGCTAATGCCACCGATTCGCTACATTGTTCGTACTTCCCATCAACTAGTCGAAAAGCCAAAACTTGTCTACCTTTAACATCGATTACCCAGTATTCAGGAATACCTAGAGCCAAATATAGTTGCTTCTTTTCATCTAAATCGATCGCCAAAGTAGTATCAGAAATCTCGGCAACTAAATCTGGTACGCGCCATTTATCTAAATTCACTCGACGCGGTTCACCTGGTTGCCAGCGTGGAGAATTGCCACCAACATATAGTACTTTATCAGGTGCAGCACTCTGAGTCTGGGGTTTTTCCATCACACAACCACCAAGTAAATCGAATTTCACATTTGTCTGTCTAGCAAACCAGAAACCTAATATTAAAGTAAACAGTTCATTAAATCGTGAGTGATTGATGCCTTCGTTGCCCATATCGATCCAAATTGTATCTAGATTAAAAAAAACGCGCTCCTGTTCGCCGAGGTTTTCGACACGTTCTAGATATTCACTCCAACTGGCATTGCGCCACGAACTAATTCTAGCTGGAGCATCGATGATAATGGAAGTATTCATAGGATTTGACCTCTGATGATGTGATTGGCTACTAGGTCCCCGCCTAAGTTTATACAGCCTGTGGAATTGTTGTTCTATTCTGCACTTCTAACCAAATCAATAAAGCATTGATATCGGCGGGATTGACACCACCGATGCGGGTGGCTTGTCCGATAGTTGCGGGTTGGACTTGGGTTAATTTTTCTCGTGATTCTTTGGAAAGGGTTTCGATCGCATGATAATCGATATGATTGGGTAGTTTCCGATTGGAGTGTTTACTTACTTGGTCGATTTGATGTTGTTGGCGACTCAAATACCCCGCATATTTGATTTCGATTTCGGCACCTTCCTGCTCGGCAAGATTTAGCTCTTTATTACCTAGTTCAAATTCAATTAACTGGGGATAATGCAATCCAGGACGACGCAATAGTTCAGCAAGTGTAATCGAACCTTTGATGACTTCCCCAGTTGCCGCCGTAATCGCTTTTCCTGTCGGTTCGAGTTCCTTGACTCTAGTTTTTTCCAGGCGTTCTTTCTCAGCGACGATCTGCGCCTGTTTGCTCGTAAATAACTCCCACCGCCTGTCGTCAATCAGTCCGATTTCTCGACCTAGTGGAGTTAATCTTTGGTCGGCATTATCCGATCGCAATAATAGCCGATATTCCGATCGACTAGTCAACATCCGATACGGTTCGCGCAAATCTTTGGTACAAAGATCGTCGATTAGAGTCCCCAAATAACTCTGTTCGCGGGGAAAGACAATCATCTCCTGATGATTGACAAATCGCGCCGCATTTACTCCCGCGACAAATCCCTGTCCCGCTGCTTCCTCATAGCCAGTGGTGCCATTTACCTGTCCCGCACAAAATAGCCCCTCAATCTTTTTGGTCATCATGGTGGGATAACATTGAGTCGCGGGTAGATAGTCATACTCCACCGCATAAGCCGGACGCAGCATCACGCATTGCTCCATTCCTGGGAGCGTTCGCAACATCTCCACCTGGAGACTTTCGGGCAATCCAGTCGAAAAGCCCTGAATATACAGCTCAGGAATATCGCGCCCTTCCGGTTCGATGAAAATCTGGTGACTTTCCTTATCGGCAAACCGGACGATTTTATCTTCAATACTCGGACAATAGCGGGGTCCCTTGGCATCTACCCATCCGCCATATACAGGCGACAGATGGAGATTTTCGCGAATCAGGCGATGAGTTTCAGGAGTCGTGCGGGTTAGATGACAGGGGATCTGTTCCTTCTCTACCCACACATCGGGATCGAAACTAAACCACCGCACTCGGGCATCACCTGGTTGTGGTTCCATCTTAGTGTAGTCTACCGATCGCTTATCGACTCGCGCGGGCGTACCAGTTTTCAGTCGCCCAGTTTCAAAACCCAATCGGTGCAAGGTTTCCGTCAATCCCGTCGCGGCAAATTCTCCCGCGCGTCCAGCAGCCATTGATTTATTGCCTACCCAAATCGTCCCACCCAGGAACGTCCCCGTCGTCAAAATCACCGCCTGACATTCAAACGCCACGCCAAAATAAGTCTCAACGCCAATGACTTTATTATTCGCATCCAAAACCAAATCCGTCACCATCCCTTCCCGAATGGTGAGATTGTCCTGATTTTCGACGATATTTTTCATCACCGCTGCATATTCGCGCTTGTCCGTCTGCGCGCGCAATGCCCACACAGCGGGGCCTCTGGTGTCATTCAAGACCCGTTTTTGAAGATAGGTGCGATCGGCCATTTTGCCAATTTCACCGCCCAGCGCGTCGATTTCATGGGTAAGCTGAGACTTAGCGGGGCCACCGACGGCGGGATTGCAAGGTTGCCAGCCGATTTTGTCTAAGTTGAGGGTGAGCAGGAGGGTACGACAGCCTAATCGAGCGGTAGCTAGTGCGGCTTCACAGCCTGCATGTCCAGCACCGACAACGATGATATCAAAGCTATCTTGGAATTTAACGTCGGGATTCATAATTGATGGGGGAGGAGCTTAAAATTGTAACTTTTCCGCCCTGAGTTTTAGGTGCGATCGGGTCTATCTCTATTATATTCTGCTAATCGATCGACAGCTCGGCTATTGGTGCGTTACGGCTGTCTCGATCCGCTGTCTTGGATCGCTAAACCCTAGGCTTTGCCTATTGCACATCGAGGCTGCCTAACACACCCTACATCAACCTAGCTTCTTATTTAGGATTGCTAGATGCTATCTACTCAATTATCGACTAATGCACCTTGTTCGCGGAGGATTAGTCGATCGCCTTTATAGACAAATAATATATTATCGCTACTTACTAAGTAGCGATATGGCCCATTCCGAAACTCATAACCCATAAAAGTATAACTGCGGCTATTATTAAGTGTTTTACCAGTTAGAAAAATAGATTTACCTGTCTTTAAAGATTTACCAACGTAGGTAACTCGATCGCAAGTCACATTACCTTCCTCACAATGTTGGGTAATCTTAATTTGGAAATTTTTAGTGACTAAGGTTTCGGCACCTGCAATATCGGTACAAGCTATAATTACAGCAATTGGTAGAAAAATAAAACTGATGATGTTATTAGATTTTAACATTTAAGTCGCTCCGGTAAAGTTAATATGGATATTTATAGATACACGTCTGTGTCAGCAATTACGGAATAGTTGTTTGAGCATCGGCTCTCATTAAATTTGAATTTATCATTTAGTGGCAATGATTCCGATCCATCAACAATATCTCTAGTTTTCACCCCACTGGATCAGCCAGTTATTTAGGGCTTCTGGTAATTCCTTACGCTTTCTAGTCTGAGGATCGATGACTATGTGTTTAGTGATAGCTGTAGCTAATACTGATAAGTTATTAGACAAGATTTGATATTTAATCTCAAATCTATGGATATCGATCGATCTAGGCGTAAGTTCGATAATTACTCGATCGCCACAAAACAATGGTTTGTAAAAGTCAGCAGATACATGAATAATCGGTACGGCAAAATTAGGATTATCTACAAATAATTGAAGATTTATACCCGCTCCAATTAATGAAGCTTCATAGACAACGTGACAGATTGAAAGAATATTGGCGAAATATACAACTCCGGCTGCATCGGTATCTCGAAATTGAACTAAATACTCATAACTAAAAGACATAATCTGCGGCTCTTCAAGATTTCAAATACGATCTCGCTCCCAACAACCGAATATCGACTAGCCACTATCTACACTAACAACAATGGTTGACACTGACTGAGCGCGTGAGCTAATTTCTCGATTTTCACAGGCTTAGTTACATAGCCGTGCATACCAGCGTCTAGACATTCTTGTTTATCACCTTCTAGAGCATTTGCTGTCATCGCAATAATTGTCGGGCAGCGATGTTGAGGAAAATCAGTTAAAATCCGTCGGGTAGCTTCCATTCCATCCATTTTTGGCATTTGTAGATCCATTAATATCACATCATAAGTATGGAGATGTAACAATTCAAGAACTTCGACACCATTCATCGCAATATCTGCTTGATAACCCATTCGCCTCAACATATGAATGGCAACTTTCTGATTGACAAGATTATCTTCAGCTAACAGAATTCGTAATGGAAATGCAGCGAGAGCTAGATGATGATTTGACGAGCTTGATTTTGGTACGGAGAACGATCGCTCGGAATTTTTGCCTAAGATATGAGATAGCACATCTTGGAGTTGAAATTGTTTAATTGGTTTATTTAAGGTAGCCGCAAAATCGACTTGAGCTGCTTCAGTTTCTACCCGACTGATACTTAGTGAACTGAGCATCACTAATGGTAAATTTTGATATTCAGGAAACTCCCTAATTTTTTGCGCGAGTGTCAAACCATCCATCTCTGGCATATACATATCCAAAATTGCTAGATCGAAATGTCCGCGTAAATTAAGTAATTTGAGAGCTTCGGCTCCAGATTCTGTCGGATGTGCCAGCATCCCCCACGATTGAGCTTGGAGTGCTAAAATCTTGCGGTGAGTAGAGTTATCCTCGACGATTAATAATCGCTTTCCTTGTAATTCTTCGGGTTTATGCCGATCTTTTTGACAAGAGCGTGTTGAACGTGGAGCCGCTTTGGCAATAATAGTAAAAAAGAAGTTTGAGCCACCCTCACCATTACTTTCTACCCACATTCTCCCACCCATCAATTCAGTTAGTCGCCTACTGATAATCAAACCTAAACCCGTACCGCCATAGTTACGAGTCGTAGAAGAATCAACTTGACTAAAGGCTTTAAACAATCGATCGATTTTGTCTTGGGGAATGCCAATTCCCGTATCTTTGACGACAAATCGGATCTCATAGGTAGGTTCATCAGGAGTCAGAACTGGATCTTCCTCAACTACAGTAATTTTTCTAGCAGTCACGCCGACAATTACTTCGCCAGAGTTGGTAAACTTTAAACCATTACCAATTAAATTGACTAAAATCTGGCGAATACGCGTAGCATCCCCACATAACCAACTAGGTGTATTTTTATAGATGAGATAGGCAAGTTCTAAGTTTTTCTCAGCGGCTTTAGGTGCAAGCATATCGAGAGTTTCTTCGATGCAATCGCGAATATCAAAAGGTTGACAATCTAGTTCTAATTTACCCGACTCAATTTTGGAAAAGTCCAGGATGTCATTAATCAGTGTGAGCAAAGCATCGCCACTATGACGAATAGTGCCGACAAACTCATGTTGTTGGGAAGTTAGTTCCGTATCTAATAGCAATCCCGTCATCCCAATTACCCCATTCATCGGTGTGCGGATTTCATGGCTCATCGCCGCCAAAAAAGCACTTTTAGCTTGATTAGCCGACTCTGCGGCTTTTTTGGACTGTTCGAGGAGATGATTTTGCTGCTGAAGTTCTACGGATTTTTGGCGCAGGGCGAGATTAGATGCTTCTAGTTGGCGATGTAGATGGGATTGATTCAATACTCGCTTGACTCTTTGGCGCAATACTGCCCAGTGAATGGGTTTGGTGATGTAGTCAGCAGCTCCAACTGCGTAGGCTCGATCGAGTGATGCGTTATCATCTAATCCCGTAATCATCAATACTGGTGTGAGATCTCCTCCAGGTAACTGTTGCAGGTGTTCGCAACATTCAAATCCATCCATCTCTGGCATGACACCATCCATCAGTACCAAGTCGGGCTGGATTTCTTGATAAATCACGAGCGCTTCTTCCCCATTTCGCGCAGTTCTCACCTGATAGCCATCTTGCTGTACTTTCTCACACAGGAGCTGTCTGACGATATCGTCATCATCGACAATGAGGATTAGTGGTGGGTGATGGGGTGTGTCGTCGATTGTCATAAGGGTTGATAAAAAAAAAGTGATAAATCGATCGAGGATCGGCTTTTTTTAATAGTCTCCATAGTATTTATCCCAAAAATCAGCCAAAAACTGATGTATCTTGCTTATCGTCTGCCCTTTCGTGCCAACCCTAAAGCTAGCAACTCGCGAAATATCGCCCTGACTTATTTACCCGATCGCCAGTAACTAACAGCCGTTGTATGGTACCATCCTCTGTTATCCATGGCTGATTCAGAGTTACATCTAAATCCAAGATTTAGGTTGGCCACCATCA
>JAJAZF010000606.1 GCA_026785875.1 Chamaesiphon sp.
GATCGCCCACTTTAAGCGTTTCAGCATCAATGAGTTGCCCGCAAAGGTCGCCACCTTCTAGCCCATAAGTGAAGGTCTTTCCTTGCCAAACGGTTGGAGCGGTTTGAATGAGTAACGGGCTGTCGTGATTGAGAATCGCGATCGCATCTTTGGGCATTTCTGCCAGCAGTTCACACTTGGCTTCGGCGATCGCTTCTTCTGATCCAAGTTGCCCAATATGGGCGGTTCCCACATTCGTAATCACCGCAATATCAGGACGCGCAATTTGGCTGAGAAGGGCAATTTCTCCTCGCGCCCGCATTCCCATTTCAATAACCGCATAGTTGTGGGATTGTCCCAGCTCTAGAAGCGTTTTGGGAACGCCAATCTCGTTGTTATAGTTTGCTTGAGTCTTTAGCACGTTTCCATAGTTCGACAGCACTGCCGCGATTAGTTCTTTAGTCGTGGTTTTGCCTACTGAACCCGTGATCGCGATGACCGGAATTTTGAACTGATTTCGCCACCAGTGCGCGATCGCTTGATAAGCCTCAAGGGTGTCTTTTACTTTCAGAATCGGCAAGGTTGAAGCTTGAAATTGGAAATCGACGATCGCCGCGATCGCGCCTTGCTCTAACGCCTGGTTCACAAACTCGTGTCCATCAAATTTTTCGCCCCGCAGCCCTAAGAAAACTTCTCCTGGATTGAGACTGCGGCTGTCGGTAGTGATGCCGATCGCTGTTTGAGTGAGCGCCTGCTCAGTTAAATTCTCAGCAGTTGCACCCAGAACATCTATCAGTTGGGTCAGCGTGGCGTGGAATGACATATCGCGTGAAGTAATAAAGCTAGTTTATTGAACGCTGTCGCGGATGCAGTTGGCAAGCTTCGAGACGGCTAAATCAGAAATCGCGAAAACTTGCGACGATCGACCCTCTTTTTGCTATGCTGGTTAAAGCTCAAGTCAAGATTGATTTGAAAAGCCTCTCAGCTAGTTTATGCGGATGTGGCGGAATTGGTATACGCGCACGCTTGAGGTGCGTGTGGCTTAGTCCTTGGGAGTTCGAGTCTCCCCATCCGCATCAACCCGATCTATATTGACAAATAGTTAGTTAGCGATAACGAATGAATTTTGTCACTCAAACAGCCTAGATTGCCCACAGTGAGCGATCTAGGCTGTTTGAGTTTAGCTAACATTACCATCGACCCCCACACCCTCACAAAATCCTCACAATTTGAGTCTAATATTTAATCCTAGTGTGGAATTCAGGATCGATCGAACATCTAGAATTCCAAGACCTAGTTTTTGATAAGGAGTCAGATGAAAAATAAAATCGAACTAACCAAATCTGTGCCACGCGAGCGATGGGGTGAATTTTTCGACCAGTTTTCAGATGGTAATCGGGGACGGCATATGTCGATCGAAATCATCAATTCAGAAATCGGTGACGAAGAACTGATTCAAGACGCACCCCTAATGGCGATGGTTTACGATCGACCTGGAAAGGGCGACGATTTAGTCATCGAAGTGGGTAAAGATGAGGTGACTTACGCTCACACCATCGATTCACCTACCGAAGTTTTAACCGGACAAAGCGAAAGCGGACGAATGCTGGCGGTTTGGATTAGTGACGCTGCTGGGACAAAGACATTGGTTAAGCTACAAGATAGTTAGTCACATCTCACCTTTTAGCGATCTCGATCGATGAATGGCTGGTGAAATCGGCTCGATCGTGTTATGATCGAAATATATGAGTGGGCACGTGGTTCAGTGGATAGAGCATCAGGTTCCGGTCCTGAGGAGCGGGGGTTCGAGTCCCTCCGTGCTCATATATCAAAAAGCAGCAAGCATTTTAGTCTTGCTGCTTTTTTGTGAAGAATCATCGATCGCTAAATGCCTAGCAGAACATCTAACTTACCTTGAGCATCTAAGTCATAGAGATCGTCGCAACCGCCGATGT
Organism: Chamaesiphon sp.; assembly: GCA_026785875.1. Lineage (GTDB taxonomy): Bacteria > Cyanobacteriota > Cyanobacteriia > Cyanobacteriales > Chamaesiphonaceae > Chamaesiphon. Next base: position 1,935 of record JAJAZF010000606.1, read on the forward strand.
GAGTATCATCGATAAAAATCTGTGGGACAGAACGCCTACCATTACCTCTTGCTGCCATTTTCGCTCGCGCTTGTTCGTCACCATCGACTGAGTACTCTGTAAACTCGACACCCTTATTTTTTAATAAAGCCTTAGCACGAATGCAAAATGGGCAACTTTTCCATGTGTAGATTTCAATATTTGGCTGCATAGCTAATTTAATCCTGGGTTCATTACCTATTTTGACATTTTTGAACCTCGTTGGCGCAGCCTACCGTAGGTAATCGTTCATTTCCCACAGGTTATTAAACCAAGCTTACAGTCAACCGCAGCAATCTAACCCTAGTTCGGTGAAAAATCTATAAAAAATAGACCACTAGTGAATAGCGATCTACGTTGCAGTAGTTATTGGGTAACTAATACACATAATTTTAGTCGCAAATTTACGATCGAGAATCCGCCAGTTGTATGGAGTTATCTCAGTAAAAAGGCTGGAATCTGAAATCGGGTGACATAGCCAACAAAGTCAGGACAAGCGATAAAGAATACACTTGTGTTTACCCCCTCCCGCCTACCTGAGTAGATTTGCTATAGTTGACATAGAGAGAGAATACTAATTTAGGAGAGCATTCCAGATGGCGTTTGTACAAGAAGCTTTGCCTTATGACGTTAGTGCCTTAGAGCCACACATGTCGGCAGAGACGTTTAAGTTTCACTATGGCAAGCACCATGCTACCTATGTAGCCAACCTCAACAATCTTGTCAAAGATACGCCAATGGCGGATATGTCGATTGAAGATGTTGTTAAGGCTAGTTTTGGTGACGCAAGTAAAGCAGGCATCTTCAACAATGCTGCTCAGTCTTGGAACCATGCTTTCTTTTGGAAGTGCATGAAGCCTAATGGTGGCGGAGCACCAACTGGCGAATTAGCTGCCAAAATCGATGCAGCATTCGGGAGCTTGGATAAATTCAAAGCAGACTTCAAAACTGCTGCTACCACTCAATTTGGTAGCGGTTGGGCATGGCTAGTCGATGATGGTGGTACCCTCAAAATTACCAAAACTGGCAATGCTGACAACCCTCTCACTCAAGGACAAACGCCCCTACTGACGTTAGATGTCTGGGAGCACGCTTACTATCTTGATGTCCAAAATCGTCGTCCTGACTATGTGAGTACCTACTTAGATAGCTTGGTAAATTGGGATTTTGCTGCTGCTAACTTGAAATAATCACAAAAAAAGAGTGGACGCTCAAGCGTCCGCTCTTTTTTTGCGCCCACCAGAGCAATCTCTAGCTACATCCTTCTCAGCGACAAATTCGATCGTGTGAGTAGATTGCTACAATCGATCGACAGATCGGCGTGGACGATCGCATAACTGGGAGATCGATCTCCATCAAAAATTAATTAGGGATTAAATTGAGAACATAGCACTCATTCTCGATCGCATCTATGAACTCAACTTCCACCAACGATAAATTTAGCCGCAATCGATCGATTCTCGCACTACTATTAATCGTACCGCCATCGAGCATCGGGGCGATCTCATCAACGGTGCTTGCGCCTGGTGCCATCGGGCAAGGGATCGCGCTCGGCTGTGGGATCTGGATGTTGGTATTGCCGATCGGGTGGCATCTGTTTATCGATCGCCAACCGTTAAAATTAAGATGTTCTCCGCATGATGGGTTGGTGGTTGGCATCATCCTTGGCGCGATGATGTTTGGGACAATTTTTGCCAGTTATTGGTTTATTGGCAGATATTGGTTAAATATTCCTGACATCAGATCTTTATTACCCAGCTATGTCAGTCATCTAGCAGCAGATCTGGCTTTGCAGATTGTTAGATCGAGTACCCATATACCAAAAATCTGTCCGATCGAGTCATACTCCCTTCCCACTCAAGAAATAGACAGTATTGATTCACCATCCACACTATGCCTACGGCAGGCTAACGCCAACGACTACGCATTGCCAAGGGCAAGGCTAACGCCAACAGTGCAAGCTATCCACCATCCACCATTCACCTCTACACTAGATGTCCAATTTTTCACTGGGAAGGGAGTAGGTACTCTCCGAACAGATTAATAGTCTTAAATATTTTAAACTAGATCGCTTGATTCGATCTATGCGATCTAGCTAGAGAATTTGGGCTAAAAATTGACGAGTCCGTTCTTCTTTGGGATGTTGAAAAAAGTCGATCGGATTGGCTTCTTCTACTAGCAAACCACTATCCATCAGTACAATTCGATCGGCGACTTCCCTGGCAAATCCCACCTCATGAGTAACGACTACCATCGTCATCCCCGATCCCGCCAAGGACTTCATCACCTCCAATACCTCCCGCACCATTTCGGGGTCTAAGGCGGATGTGGGTTCGTCAAACAACATGATCTTCGGTTGCATTGCTAAAGCGCGGGCGATCGCGACCCGTTGTTGCTGTCCGCCGGATAATTGTCCTGGATACTTCCGTGCTTGGGTTAAGATTCCCACCCGTTCTAGTAACTGCATTGCTTCTGCTTCTGCCTGTGCCTTGGATCGTTTTCGCACCCACATCGGCGCGAGGGTGACGTTTTCGAGGACGGTAAGGTGAGGAAATAAATTAAACTGCTGAAACACCATCCCCACCTCTTGGCGAATTCGATCGATATGCTTGATATCGTCGGAAATCGTGATGCCATCGATCGTAATCGTCCCCTGTTGATAATCTTCTAAAGCATTAAATGTCCGAATCAAGGTCGATTTTCCCGATCCAGAAGGTCCCATAATCACCACAACTTCGCCGGGATAAACAGACAGGCTCACACCACGGAGAACGTTAAATTGACCGTACCACTTATGAACGAATTGAGCAACGATAATTGGAGCCGGATTGGTAGGTGAGGTGTTTTGCATGAGGGGATACTTCTCTTTGAGACGCTACGCGAACGACTACGCTCATTATAAGTGGGTGGATATTTCAACTCAGTGTGACTACGGCAGGCGATCGCCGACGGCTACGCTCACTGCAAGCCACTCAGTACAAGTGGGAGGATACTTGCATCCTAAAGCCTAATCCCTAACCTCTAGTTGACGGCTGACTTGGGAGAGGGTGAAACAGACGATCCAGTAAATTAACCCGATAAACAGATACACTTCTGCATAGCGTCCGATAAAATCTGGTTGGGCTAAAACCGATCGAGCAATTCCAGTTAATTCTGCTAGGGCAAAGAGCGCAAGGAGGGAGGTATCTTTAAATAGAGAAATAAACTGACCGACGATCGCGGGAATTACCATACGGATTGCCTGGGGTAAGACAATTAGCCACAAACGCAATGGCGCACTCAATCCCAATACCTTCGCTGCTTCAATTTGTCCTCGTGGTAAGGATTGTAAACCACCTCGCACTGTTTCTGCTAGATACGCTGCATTGAAGAGAATTAAGCCGGCAATCGCCCGCGCCAATCGATCCAACCGCCAATCACCAGGTAATAGCAAGGGTAATAAAAACTGTGCCATGAACAAAATACCAATCAGCGGTAGTCCGCGCACCAGTTCGATATAAATCGTACAGGCAATCCGCAAGATCGGCAAGGAACTCTGTCGCCCTAGAGCCAACAATACACCCAGAGGGAAAGCCAGCACTGTGCTGAGACTCGCCGCCAACAGCGTGAGTAATAACCCATTCCACAGACTATTTTCAACCGGAACTAACCCGAACCCTCCACCCAACAACCAACTGATGCCAATCATGGCACAGAAGGCGTAAATCCAACCCACGCCGGGCGATCGCCGCCGTTTTCCTCCCCAGATACTCACAGGCAACCCGATCGCCAGCAGCAGCACTAGCCACAGCCGCCAAGACTGTTCTGCTGGATAGCGACCAACTAGCAGCAGGGGTAAATTTTCGCTAATTACTGCCCATCTAGCTTTCGTGGCGATCCAAGTCAATCCCGCTACGAATACTTGCAGGATGAAACCACCCAGAATTAGGGTCAAAATGCCGTTGTACCAAGTGTTAAACAGATTTTGGCGCAACCAACGGACGGGAGATCGATCGATGGCTGGTGGGGGTGCAGAGGCTGGGGGATTTTTCATGTTGGTGGGGGACAAGGGACAAGGGACAAGGGACAAGGGACAAGGGACAAGGGACAAGGGACAAGGGGAAAGGGGAAAGGGGAAAGGGTTTAAACACCTTTTTAAAAACTTTGTTTTTAACTGTCAACTGTCAACTGTTTAACGTTCGACTAACTGAATCGATCGATTGTAAATATTGATGAGCAATGAAATTGATAAGCTCATAACTAAGTAGGCAACCATGACGATCGCCATCACTTCGACGGCGCGTCCAGTTTGGTTGAAAGTAGTTGATGAAATGGCATAGAGATCGGGATAACCGATCGCCACAGCAAGACTAGAGTTCTTCGCTAGGTTTAAATATTGATTTGCCAAGGGCGGTAAAATCGCCCGCAGAGCTTGAGGGAAAACTACCAACCACAATGTAGGCAAGGGTTTAATTCCCAGAGATCGCGCCGCTTCTCCTTGTCCACGCGGTACCGATTGAATCCCACCACGAATAATTTCCGCAATGAAAGTCCCCGTATAAAGACTCAACCCCGCTAATAAAGAAGCAAACTCTGACGACATCTGGAGTCCCCAACCCGTCACCCCACGGCTACTCAGCGTCCAGCCGAGTATTTGCAGAGGACTCGCCGCATTTGGTAACGCCAAAAACACCGCAAAGTACCAGAAAAAGAGTTGTAATAGCAGTGGCGTATTACGGAGAGTTTCCACATAGATCTGTGCGATCGTCCGTACCAACCAATTAGCTGACAACCGCGCCATTCCAGCCGTTATGCCGATCGCCGTAGCCAATATTAAACCCAGTCCAATTACCCGTAGCGAATTCACCACCCCCACCAACAAAGCGATTTGATAGGAATCAGCCGGAGTATAGGGCAAAATTGTATCGCTAATCGTAAAACCCGCCTGAGATCCAAGAAAATCAAAACCCAGCCGAATCCCAATCTGCTCCAGATTGAATAGCAAATTATCCCCTAACACCCCCAAGGCGATCGCAATTCCCACCGCCGCGCCAACTTGCCCCGCACTCTGCCAAAACCGCAGACTCCGCCAAACCGGAATCGAACCATCTAATCTTTTAGCCTTTACTCGATCGCTCATAGCCCTATTTGCGTCCTTTGCGTTTTAAAAAATCCCCCGACTTAGCCCAACTAGCGGAACGGTGGCGAATACAACAACCCCCCCTGATTCCACAATTGATTTTGACCCCTCGGCAACTTCAACGGCGTTTTCGCCCCCAGATTGCGATCGTAGATTTCGCCATAATTACCGACATGTTTAATAATCCGCAAAGCAAAATCATTTGGTAATCCCAGCCCCTTCCCCAAATCCCCTTCCAACCCCAACAGCCGTCGCACCGTCGGATCTGGATTAGTACTCTGCTGCGTCACCGTTTTAGCAGTCAGCTTCATCTCCTCCGCCTCAATCAGCGCGTAAATCGTCCAGCGCACGATATCACCCCAACCGGGATCGCCGCTGGCGATCGCTGGAGCTAGCGGTTCCTTAGATAAAACTTCAGGTAAAATAATGTGGTCGTCCGGTTTTGGTAACGTACTGCGACGGGAAACTAGTTGAGATCGATCGCCTGTCACCCCTTCACACCGCCCCTCGGAATAAGTAGCAAAAGTCGTATTCACATCTTCAAACACAACTGGTGTATAGCTTAACCCCCGCTGACGCATTCGATCGGTCAGATTCTGCTCTGTCGTCGTACCCGTTTGAATACAAATTGCTTTGTCCTGGAGTTCGGCTAATGATTTAATGCCGCTGGCCTTTTTGACCATAATCCCCTGCCCATCATAAAATACGATCGGCGCAAATTCTAACCCCACAGATGTATCGCGGCTCATCGTATAAGTCGTATTGCGACTGAGAATATCCACCTCACCCGATTGCAGCGCGGTGAAGCGTTCCTTGGCATTGAGATTCCGAAATTCTACAGCTTGGGGATTATCAAATATCGCACTAGCAACCGCCCGACAAATATCGACATCCAGTCCCTGATACTTCCCATCTTTGCCCAAAAAGCTAAATCCTGGTAGTTCCCCACTGACCCCACAAACCAGTTTACCCCGACTCAATACCGTCGCCAGTCTTCCTTTTGATGAAGTCTCCGCTTGCCCAGGGGCTGTCGGTGGCTTGGAGGAAAGCCTCGCACAAGAAGCAGTAGAGCATAAAGCTAGAAGGGCGATCGCGCCCCAACCAAACAATCGTGGGTGCATATAATAACCAAAAGTATCGTCGATCTAGAGTTGAGATCCTATTTTAGTGGAATGCCACAGTTAAGATCTGGCGATAAATCTAACTGCTGTTAGAACTCCCGTTGACTAACAGCCGTGCAACCTACACGGGATGAAACTTGTTTTAGAGCGTCAGCAACAATACCTTTGCACCATGAAGAAACATTTCTCTTCATGCGTTTTCTCATGGGCTTTTTGTTGTGGATTTGTGCTGTTAAATCTTCAAATGCTACTGTTATTGCACTCTGCATCAGTGCATGTGTGGCAGTAAATACTAGGGTTTTAACCTTTCCTTGGAAGCTTAATTCTCTATTGTTCCACTTCTGCTTGCCAAGATTATTTCGTTCGATTCTATCAGCTTTGGCAGAGTCGCCTTTTTGGATAGCCTTCTTTGCTATCGATCTCAACGTATTACTTTTGACCTGTTTAGCCGTTCGGCAATCAGTTTCTTTTGTTTGAATTGAACCGGAATTTTTACCGATGAATTTAGCACCATCGTTAGAAGATGTGGCATAAACTTCGGTATATCCTCGATCGATACCAATTACTAGCCCTTCAGCTTTTTTGATATCAGTAGTATAATGAATCTCCCATCTACCGCTGCGCTTAATTAACCGCAGTTGGCAGGTTACTTCATGGGGTAAAGTAGTTGACAGCTTTAACATTTTCCCTTTCGTTAACCCCCCAAACCGCAGCAACCTGGATAGGTTTTACCGAATTCTATTTGAGAGTCAAGATCGTTTAATTGAGTGCGGGTGCTAACTCTGGCAGACAGAATGCGCTCTTTATTAGGATTGACTGGTGTGCTGGGCGGGGTACCCGTCCAGCTATCAATAAATGCTGATTCTGGATACCGACGATGACCGCCAGGTGAGCGAATCCAGGGAATCTTACCCGCATCCGCCCAATCTGCCGTAGTTTTCGTGTGATATCCAAATTATTTATATACTTGCTCTGGAGAGAGATATTTCACGGATCGGGATAAATACGTTACGCTCCATTATCCCCCGATATTCCGCAATCTAATACTCCGACAGTCAGAAATTAAGTGCGGAATCTGCGCTTATTCTGTCTGTGTCTAGCGATCGCTTTGCGCTTACGCTTCTCAATTGGAGTTTCAAAGTGTCTGTGCTTCCGCATATCTGGAAAAATCCCCGCTTTGGAGACTTCTCGCTTGAATCGGCGTAGCACTGACTCAATGCCTTCACTTTCACCGGGAATTACTTGAGACATCCTAACCCATCCAAAAACTTATTAAACTAACATTGAAAGATGTTTTTCTTTCAGCTATCGATCTACCAAAAAAGGACAAACTGGTAGTCTGTCCTTCTATCGTTGAGACTCGAACTCTAGGAGTCGAATCTAGTAGCGGCGATTGCCACCACCGCCACCGCCACCGCCAAAGGAGCCTTTCTCTTCACGAGGCTTGGCTTTGTTCACTTTGAGATCGCGACCCATCCATTCAGCACCATCGAGAGCTTCGATAGCAGCAGATTCCTCTGCATCTGTTTCCATTTCCACAAAAGCAAAACCGCGTAAACGACCAGTTTCCCGATCGGTAGGCAATTGAACTCGTTTGACTTTACCGTATTCGGCAAAAGTCTGAGTCAGGTCATCCTGCGTAACTTCGTAGGATAAATTGCCGACGTAAATTGACATATCGCTGTCTCCAGAATCCTGTAGGTGTAGAGAGTTAGATTCGGAGAAAAGCTTGTAAAAAGAACCATACAGCCGAAAATAATCTTCATTCATTATGATAGCACACATTTGCAAAAATCGATCGCCCATGCCAAGAGCGATTTGACAATCGCCGATGGATTACCAATAGTGCCGATGAGCGCGGCAAACGATCGCTCGTGACATCCCTACTCTGAACATCGGTCTAAAATCGTACAATTAAAACTAACAGTGAATGAGTGTCTGACCACTGTTAGTAACTAATAGTCGATAATTAATAAATTATGTCTCAAGAATTTAACATTGGCGCAACTGTGCGGATTATTGCGCTACCCACATATCTCAAGACCGCCGATCCGATGCCGATGTTGCTTTCCCCGAGCAGACTTGAGCTGGGAACGATCGGACTGATTACCGATCGCAAACCTGGTAACTATTGGGTCGTAAAATTCGACCGAAGTTCTTTTTTGATCGAAGATCGGTATTTAGAAGTGGTTAATAGCTAACTTCCGCTCAAATTTATGAGCGCACATCTAATGCGACACAAAAATTAGCACTACTTATCAATCTCATAAGTTATTCTGAATGGTAAGAGATCGATCGAACGGTGAATAACATGACACAGGCATTTAACGACAGAGACAACAGACGTGCTGGAAGCCACAAAATCGTTACCCGCAGAGATAAATCAGATGCACGCGATTTATTGGGTGCTAGAAGCAAGTAAATTAGGCTCTTCATTACTTAGTATGCTGATTTAAGCTCAGATTGATAGCTGGCGAGGGATTGAGCCTAAAATCTATTATTGTTAGATTTTTTAGCCATTTTTGGCTTCATAGCAATGGTTTGAGGACAACAAGCCGCGATTAGCA